>NZ_BACT01000807.1:0-2264 GCF_000333255.1 Methylobacterium sp. B1
TCGGGCCGACACCGTCACCCATGCCGCCCGCCACCATGGACGCGTTCCGCGACCACGGCGTGGTGCGGGCGACGATCGAGGAGGACGTGCCCGGCGCCGAGGCCGTGATGGCCAAGCTCGCGCGGTCCGGCATCGACATCGAGGCCGTCGCCGAGCAGCTGGTGAAGGAGGGCGTGCAGCTCTTCATCGACGCCGCCGACAACCTGCTCGGCGCCGTGGCGGGCAAGCGCACCGCGCTCCTGGGGCATCGGCTGGACGGCCAGAGCCTTGTCATGGACGACACCCTCGCGGCCGAGGCCAAGAAAACCGTCGAATCCTGGCGCGCGAGCGGCTCGATCCGTCGGCTCTGGGCGGGTGACGCCTCGGTCTGGTCCGGCCATGACGAGGCGAACTGGCTCGGCTGGCTGCACATCGTCGAGGAGGAACTGGAGAAGGCCGCCGACTACGCGGCTTTCTCGGACTGGGTGAAGGCGGAAGGCTTCACCGACGTCGTCGTGCTGGGCATGGGCGGATCGAGCCTCGGCCCGGAGGTTCTGAGCCTGACCTACGGCCAGCGCGAAGGTTTCCCGAAGCTTCAGATCCTCGACTCGACCCACCCGGATCAGGTGCGCGCCCTGGAGGCGAGCATCGATCTGGCGAAGACGCTGTTCATCGTCGCGTCGAAATCCGGCTCGACGCTGGAGCCCAACGTCTTCCGCGACTACTTCCTGGCCCGCGCCAAGGACGTGCTCGGCGACCGGGCCGGCGACCACTTCGTGGCCGTCACCGACCCCGGCTCCGACATGGAGCGGGCCGCGAAGGCGGACGGGTTCAAGCGCATCTTCTACGGCGTGAAGCAGATCGGCGGGCGCTACTCGGTGCTCTCGGCCTTCGGCCTCGTGCCGGCGGCCGCCATGGGCCTCGACGTCAAGGCGCTTCTGGAGACGGCGCGCATCATGGTCCGTTCCTGCGGCCCGGCGGTGCCTCCGGCCCAGAACCCGGGCGTGCTGCTCGGGACCGCCATGGGCGCGGCGGCGCTGGCCGGCCGCGACAAGGTGACGATCGTCGCCTCCCCGGCGATCGCGAGCTTCGGCGCCTGGGCCGAACAGCTGATCGCGGAATCGACCGGCAAGCAGGGCAAGGGCTTGGTTCCCGTGGACGGCGAGCCGGTGGGCGTTCCGGCGGTCTACGGGCACGACCGATTCTTCATCTATCTCCGCCTCGACGGCAACGCCGAGGCGGCGCAGGACGAGGCCCTGCGGGCGCTGGAGCGGGACGGCCACCCGATCGCCCGCATCACCCTCGATTCGGTCGAGCAGCTGCCGCAGGAATTCTACCGGCTGGAGATGGCCACCGCCGTGGCCGGCGCGGTGATCGGCATCAACCCGTTCGACCAGCCCGACGTCGAGGCCAGCAAGGTCGAGACCAAGAAGCTGTTCGCCGAAGCCGAGGCGAGCGGCGCCCTCCCCGCGGAGACGCCGCTCTTCTCGGATGATGCGATCGCCCTCTACGCCGACCCGCAGAACGCGGACGGGTTGAAGCAGGCGACCGACGGCCTGGAGCCTGCGCTCAAGGCGCAGATCGCCCGGCTGAAGGACGGCGATTACCTCGGGCTGCTCGCCTACGTGCCGCGCAACGCCGAGGCCGCCGGTATCCTCCAGGAGGCGCGGATCGCCGTGCGCGACACCCGCAAGGTGGCGACCTGCCTGGAGTTCGGGCCCCGGTTCCTGCACTCCACCGGTCAGGCCTACAAGGGCGGCCCGGATACCGGCGTGTTCCTGCAGATCACCGCGGATCCGTCGCAGGACCTGCCGATCCCGGGCCGCTCCCTCGGCTTCGCCACCGTCGTGGCCGCGCAGGCGCGGGGTGATTTCGCCGTGCTGGCCGAGCGGGGCCGGCGGGCGCTGCGGGTCCACATCAAGGGCGACCTCGAGGCCGGGCTGAAGCGCATCGCGGCGGCCCTCAAGGCTGCCGTGGCGTAGGCGCCGGAGGTGGGGGCGATTCCCGATGAGGCTCAGCGGTCCCGTCTGCACCACCCCCACCCCTGACCCCTCCCCGCACGGGGGAGGAAAACCCCCGAGGAGATGACGGCAATGCAACTCGGCATGATCGGCCTCGGCCGGATGGGCGGCAACATCGTCCGGCGTCTCCTGCGCGACGGACACACGGCCGTGGTGTTCGACCAGAACCCGGAGGCCGTCGCGGCGCTGGTGGAGGCCGGCGCGGTCGGCGCATCGAGCCTGGAGGATCTGGTCTCCAGCTGGAGGTGCCCCGCGCGGCCTGGG
>NZ_BACT01000806.1:0-1012 GCF_000333255.1 Methylobacterium sp. B1
GGCCTTCGAGGCGATGTCCATGGTCACGATGTCGGCGTTGCCGCCCTGCTGGACGCTCATCACGATCTTGCGCCCGTCCGGGGAGAAGCGCGGGCTGGCGCTCATCGAGTCGACATTGCCGAGCGCCTGGCGCGATCCGGTCTCCAGGTTGATGACCTGGACCCGCGGCTGGTGGCCGGTGGCCTGCGCCATGAAGGCGATGTCCTGCGTGACCGGCGAGTAGCGCGGCGCCACGATCGACATCTCGCCGGTGGTGATGGCCCGGACGTTGGCGCCGTCCTGGTCCATGACCATCAGGCGCTTCCGGCGATTCTCCTTCGGACCGGTCTCGTCCACGAAGGCGATGCGGCTGTCGAACCAGGGGCCGAGGCCGGTGATCTTGGTGTAGACCGCATCGGAGATCAGGTGGCCGGTGCGCCGGACGTTGGCGGCGTCCGTGCCGTATTGCTGGCCGGTCATCTGCTGGCCGGAGGTCACGTCCCAGAGCCGGAACTCGACCTTGACCCGGCCGGCCTCTCGGACGACGCGGCCGGTTACGAGCCCCTGGACGCCGGTGGCGCGCCACTTCTCGAAATTCGGAGCGGCATCGAAGTTCGGCTGCTCCGGGAAGCGGGCGTGTTCGAGGGGCGTGAAATAGCCGGAGCGGCGCAGGTTGTTGGTGACCACGCCGGAGACGAGGCCGCCGAGGCTCGGGTCGCCGCCGAAATCCGCGATGGCGATGGGCATCGGCTGGAAGTTGCCGCCGCCGATGCGCAGCTGCAGCTGCGCCTGGGCGGGCCCCGCCAGGAAGCCCGTCAGCATCACGAGAAGCGCGATCAGGCGCGCGGCATAGGACGTCGGGAGACGCCCGACGAAGGGGAGGTGCAGCATGATGGGTCGGATCCGAGTGACGATCAGACGAGGACGCGGGGACGGCGGTACGCGGGCTGGAAGACCTCAGGTCGCCGTGAACTCGAACTCCGCGTTGATGGCCTTCCAGTCATTGTAATACGGCGCATAGGGGCCGGAATGT
>NZ_BACT01000805.1:0-4324 GCF_000333255.1 Methylobacterium sp. B1
GCCGCGGCCGAGCGCCCGCAGCATCAGCCCCAGCGCCGCCGTGCTCTTGCCCTTGCCCGGACCGGTATGGACGAGGAGCAGGCCCCTCTCGAGGGTCTTGGCGGCCACCTCGGCATCCTGGACGGCCTTGCGCTTCTCCATCTTGGCGCGGTGGCGGGCGTCGTCGTCGCTCATGCGGAGGCTCCTGCGGTGGGGGCTTGCGGCTTCACGACCAGCGGCAGGCCGGCCACGGTGAGCACGACCCGGTCGGCCCGGGCGGCGAGCTGCTGGTGCAGGCGGCCGGCTGCGTCGCGGAAGCGGCGGGCGAGGGCGTTGTCGGGCACGATCCCGAGCCCGACCTCGTTGCCGACCAGCACCACCGGGCCGGGCGCGCCGGCGCAGGCTTCGAGGAGGCGCGCCGTCGCAGCGTCCAGATCGGCCTCGGCGAGGATCAGGTTGGTGAGCCAGAGCGTGAGGCAATCGACCAGGACCGGCCCTTCGGACGCGGCGACCGCCTCCGGCAGGGCGAGCGGCACGTCGCGGGTGCGCCACGCCCCGGCGCGCCGGGCGCGGTGCTGGGCGATGCGCGCGACCATCTCGTCGTCGAAGGCCTGCGCGGTGGCGAGATACAGCCACGGGCCGGGGCAGGCTTCGATCAACCCCTCCGCGTAGGCGCTCTTGCCGGACCGCGCCCCGCCGAGGACGAGGGTCATGCGAGGGGGGGATTGGGGCATCTTTCCTCCATCGCCCCAACCCGGCCCGCGGTCAAACCTGGGTCCTGTGGCACCAGTGCCGCGCATGAACGGTTGCCGGGCGTCTCCGGTCCGACTATAGAACCCCGGCCTAGCCAGAGCGCCCTTCGTCTAGCGGTCCAGGACGTCGCCCTTTCACGGCGAAAACACGGGTTCGATTCCCGTAGGGCGCGCCAGCACATTCAAGCCCGTAGCTGAAGGTGCTGGTGCGGCTCACATGGCTGTTTCACACCGTTCGCTCAGACCGTGTCAGGCCATGGATGCCAGCCCATGGACCCGCGAGTGATGCCCGTTCGGCACGTGAGGGGCGTACGCGGCCCGCTCGGAGGCTGACCGTCCCGTGGTGGTGCGCCTCCAGCGTGGCGTGCCGCCCGCGGAAGGGGCCTCAGTCCACGGCGAGCGGGCGCCGACGGGCCGGACCACATGCCCCACGCGTCTCAGCCGGGGGGCCGGATCGCCGGGTTGAAGAGCCGCAGGGAGCGGCCGGCCCCGCGGGAAGAGGCCGACGACCCCGCTCACGGGGGCATCGCCAGCATCCGGACCGCCAGGGCGACCATCATCACGCTCTCGGTCAGCGCGACGAAGCCGGGCGGCACCGTGCTCGCCCCGCCGGCGCAGGCGCACTCGATGTCGCGCCCTTCGAGGTCGACCGCCTTGAACACCGCGTTGGCCGGCACGGAGGTCGGCATGTTCGGGCGTGGGCCGCCTTGCCGAGACGGCGCCGCAGGTCGTCGATGAAGGTCCGGGGCGTCGGTTTGACCGGGGGCTCGTCCTTGAGGCGTTCGGCCTCATCGCGGGCCGTGAGCCTGCGGTCCTCGACCGCGAAGCCCTCGCATTCGCGCAGGTCCTCGGCCTTCAGGCCGGAGGGACAGAGGCGCTCGGAGGGGGCCATGCGGTGGAGCGTGGCCTTGCGGGCGGCGTGCCTCGGTTGCCCCTGGACAAGCGCGGGTGGAATCGGGACGCGGGCCGGGCGCCCCTGTCGGCGGCCCGGCCCCGGCGGCGACTACCGGCCGTGCCGCTTCAGCCACGCCTCCATGTCGGCGATCTCCGTGGTCTGGTCGGCGATGATCTTCCGGGCCATCGCCTGCGTGGCGGGGTCCCGGGCGTATTTCAGCGCGACCTCGGCCATGGCGACCGCGCCCTTGTGGTGCGGGATCATGTGCGTGCGGAAGTCGACGTCGGGGTCGCCGGTGTAGGGGACGTCCATGTCCCTCATCATCGTCTGGTCGGCGGCCTTGAACGCCCGGGTCGAGGCGTCGTCCTTCGGGTCCGGCTTCATCGATCCCCTCCCCTGGCCGGACATGGAACCGTGGTCGTGCAGGCCCTGTGTGCGGGCGGTGCCGGCGAGGCCTGCGGTCAGCAGGGCGGCGGCGAGGAGGGTCCGGGCGACGGTCATGGAAGAGATCCCTTCGGTGGTCGGTTCAGTTGAACTTGCCGCTGACGGTGGCCCCGTCCGGGGCGGCGAGCTGCACGGCGCCCTTCGGGCGGTCGCCGAGCGCCGCCGGGGCCTTCCCGGTCAGGCGGTTGCCGTCGGCCGGCTCCAGCGGCACGCGGGCGGGCTTGCCGCCGGCCACGAGGATGGCCGTGCCCCTGAAACCCGCGACGGGGACCGGCGCCTGCGTGCCGTCCGACACGTAGACGTCGACGGTCTCGCCCCGGGTGACGAGTTCGACGTGGAAGTCGCCGGCGTCGGCGACGCGCCCGCCGTGCCGGCCCGCAGTCTCGTGGGCGTCGGCGGCGGTTGCGGCCAGCAGGCCGGCGGCAAGGGTCATGCTCGTTCGGATCATGCGCGTGTCTCCTCGGGGGTCAGTACGCCTCGGCCGGGCGCGGGGGCGTGCCCGACGGCGATGGGTGGGCCGGGGCTTCGGCGTGGAGGGCGCGCAGCCGTTCCAGCGACGTGCGGCCGAAGCGCAGGAACAGGACGGGGGTCAGGACGGTGTCGAGCAGCGTCGCGCTGACGAGGCCGCCGAAGATCGTCACCGCCACCGGGTGCAGGATTTCCTTGCCGGGGCTCGCCGCATCGTAGAGCAGCGGCACCAGCGCGACGCCCGCCGAGAGCGCCGTCATCAGCACGGGGGTCAGCCGCTCCAGGCTGCCGCGCACCGCGAGGTCGGGCCCGAACGGCACGCCCTCGTGCAGCGACAGGTTCAGGTAGTGGCTGATCTTCAGGATGCCGTTGCGCGCGACGATCCCGGTCAGCGTGATGAAGCCGATCATCGACGCCACCGAGAGCGGCTGGCCCACGAGCCAGAGGGCGGCCACCGAGCCGATGAGCGCCAGCGGGACGTTGCCCATGATGATCAGGGCGAGGGCGGCCGAGCGGTAGCGGCTGAACAGGATGGCGAAGACCAGGGCCAGGGACAGCGCGGAAAGCGCCGCGATGGTCCGGCTCGCCTCCTCCTGCGCCTGGAAGGTGCCCTCCAGGCTGGTGAAGAAGCCGGGCGGCAGCGGTTCCTTGGCCACGGCCTCGCGGATGGCCGCCACGACGGTCGCCATGTCGCTTGCGCCGTCGGTGTTGGCCTGGACGACGATGCGGCGGCGGGCGTTCTCGCGCAGGATCTGGTTCGGCCCGTCCGTCTCGCGGATGTCGGCCACCTGCCGCGCCGGCACCCAGCCCGACGGTGTCTCCAGGAGGAGATCGCCCAGCCCCGCGGTCGTCCGCCGGTCCTCGGACAGGCGCAGCACCACGTCGAAGCGGCGCACGCCATCCACGATCGTCGAGACCACCCGCCCGTTCGACAGGCGGCTGATCTGCTCGACGATTGCGGCCGGCTGAACCCCGTAGAGGGCCGCCCGGGTATAGTCGACCCGCACCTCCAGCTGCGGAATGCGCACCTGCCGCTCGACCTGCAGGTCGGCGAGGCCCGGAATCGCCGCCAGCCGGTCGCGCAGGGCGTTGGCCACCCGGCGCAGGCCGTCGAGGTCGTCGCCGAACACCTTCAGGGCGATCTCGGCGCGGACGCCCGAGAGCATGTGGTCGAGCCGGTGCGCGATCGGCTGGCCGACATTCACCGCCACCGGCAGGGCGGCGAGGCGTCCGCGGATGTCGGCGACGAGCGCCTCCTTCGGACGCGCGGCGTCCGCGTCGAGGGCGACCTCGATCTCGGAGGCGTGGACCCCCTCGGCGTGCTCGTCGAGTTCGGCGCGGCCGGTCCTGCGGCCCACCGCCTTCACGCCCCGGATGTCGAGGAGCAGCCGCTCGGCGATGAGCCCGACCCGGTCGCTCTCGGCGAGGGAGATGCCCGGGCGGAACGTCATGTTGACCGTGAAGGAGCCCTCGTTGAACGGCGGCAGGAAGGCCCGGGGCAGGTTCCAGGCGGCCACGCTCGCGGCCGCCACCGCCACGGCGACGGCGCCGACGAGCCGGCCCTTGTGCCGGAAGGCGGCCCCCAGCAGGGCGGCGTTGGCCCGCTTGAGCAGGGCCAGGAAGCGGCTGTCGTGTTGCTCCAGGTTCCTGAGCCCCGGCAGCAGCAGGGAGGCCAGCACCGGGGTCAGGGTGATGGAGGTGAGCAGGCTCGCCAGGATGGAGATGATGTAGGCCTGCCCCAGGGGGGCGAAGAGCCGGCCCTCGATGCCCGACAGCGCGAAGAGCG
>NZ_BACT01000804.1:0-17743 GCF_000333255.1 Methylobacterium sp. B1
TTCGCTCGAGCTGACAGCATCAACGACAAGCTCGTCTACACCGGCGCCCTGCGGGCCCAGCTCCTATCCGGAAGCCGGGCGCAGGCCGCGATCTCGGTCTTCCGCCAGGGCAGCACGTCCCGGACCCAGCTCGACGCCGCCGAGGACATGGAGCTTCAGCCGGGCGACGTCCTGGAGGTCGCGCTCAAGCCGGATCCCACCCTGCGGGGCATCGGTGACGGAGCCGGCCAGAACTGACGCCCCCCGGTTCGGCACCCCATGGGCCGAGCCGACACCCCCTTTGACAGAGAGCGCTCCGAGGCGGTGTCCGCCGCGGTGAGGAGAGAGCCATGAACCGACACTCGACCAGCGCGTCCTTCCTGCCGATCGGTGCGGCCCGCGCCGGTGGGACGGGCCCCTGGCGCAGCCTGCCGTTCTCGTCCGAGACGGAGGCGCAGGTCTCCATCCTGACGATTGCCCGGCAGAACTGGCGGTCGATCCTGGTCTTCGCCACCATCGGCCTGGTCTGCGCCGGATTCTACGTCGCGACCGCGCCCGCGATCTTCACGGCCCGGACGCGCATCTACATCGAGAGCCGCACCAGCCCGGTGACGGCCCGCGACACGCCCAATGCCGGGGCCCCGCTCGAGATCGCCGAGGTGGAGAGCCAGGTCGAGTACATACGCTCGGAGAAGATCGCGCTGGCCGCCGTGCGCCGGCTCGGCCTCCCCCCCCTGCAGGACCTCGCGGTGCCCTCGCACCCGCTGGTGGCGAAGATCCGTGAGGTCGTGAAGGCCCTCAAGGCGCTCCCCCATCGATTGATCGGCACCGAACCGCCGGTCCGGGAGACTGCCCCCGTGAGCCCGGAACTGAGCCAGGCACGGACCCTCCGGGAGAACGTGGAGGCCAACCGCATCGGCGCGGCCTACGTCATCGAGGTCGGGTACAGCGCCGACAACCCGACCACCGCCGCCGCCGTCGCGAACGCGGTGGCCGAGGCCTATGTCAGCACCGAGCTGGAAAACCGGGCCCAGATCTGGAAGGTCGCCGGCGAGTGGATGCTGCCGCGGCTGAAGGAACTCCAGCAGCGCGCCAGCCAGGCCTCGCGCGAGGCCCAGACCTACAAGGCCGAGCACACCATCATCGACCTGGGCAAGCGCGGCCTCGTGGGCGAGCAGCAGGTGGAAGAGCTCAACACCGCCGTGGCCGCGGCCCGCGCCAAGACCATGGATGCCCGGGCGGTGCGCGACCAGATCCGCGGGCTCCTCGATTCGGACATCGCCGATCCCGGGATCACCGAGGCCTTCAAGGATAGCGTGATCATCCAGCTGCGCCGGCAATATGTCGACCTCGTGCAGCGCGCCGACGACCTGAAGCGCCGGCTCGGCCCCGACCACGAGGCGGTCCAGGCGATCCAGCGGGACATTCAGGCGGCCAAGCAGTCGCTGCGCACCGAACTCGAGCGCCTCGCCATGTCCCTGGACCACGATTACGAGGTCGCCAAGGCACGCGAGGACAGCATGACGGCGGCCTTCGACGCCCTGATCTCGAAGACGCTGATCATGAGCAATGCCCGGGTCAAGGCGAAAGAACTCGACCGCACCGCCGAGACCTACGACCAGATCTACACGAACCTGCTCCAGCGCTACATCGACGCCGTCAACCAGCAATCCTATCCGCAGCCCTCCGCCCACGTGATCACGCCGGCGACCGTGCCGGAGGCTCCGAGCGCGCCCCGCGGCAGCCTGATCCTGCTCCTCGGCCTCTTCGTCGGCACCGGGTTCGGGGTGAGCGGCGCCTTCGCGCGGCACTGGTTCGACCGGACGATCCGCTCGCCCCGGCAGCTCACCGGCCACGGCCTGACCTGCCTCGCCGCTCTCCCCGAGCTGCGGCGCGAGCCGGGCTTCCGGGCCGCCCTGGCGCTGGCTCAGGCCCATGCCAGCGAGGCGCAGCGCCCGGCCAATGTCGAAGCGTTCAAGGCGAGCGCGGTGCGGTTCATGCCCCAATCGGTCTTCGTCGAGCGCCTGCACAGCCTGAAGGCCCATGTGCTGGGCAGCGATCGCCGCGGTGCGGTCTTCGCGATCGGCGTCACCTCGGTGGGGTCCGGCGCGGGCAAGACCCTGTTCGCGAGCAATTTCGGCCAGCTCCTCGCCCGCGTCCGGTCGAGCGCCGGGCGGGTGCTGGTGATCGACGCGGACGTCAGGCGGGCGACGCTCTCGCAGATCAACCGGGCCACGGACCAGCGCGGCCTGCTCGATGTGCTCGCCGGCCGCTGCTGCGCCACGGAGGCGGTCCGGCCCCAGCCCGGGGAAGTCCGCCTGCTCGCCTGCGGGAACCGCCACCCGAACGACCCCCATTTCAGCGACCTGATGACCCCGGAAGGCGTCGCGTCGGTCGTCGGGGACGAGCGCACCACCCTCGACCGCGTCGTCGTCGATCTGCCGCCGGTGGACGAATTGCCCACGCTTCAGCCGCTCCTCGACAGCCTCGACGGCCTGATCATCGTGGTGGAGGCGGGGCGGACGAGCATCGACGAGGTCGCCGCCGCCGTCCACGATCTCGAGTCGAGCGGCAGCACCGTCCTGGGCATCGTGCTCAACAAGACGAGCGACGGGACGACGGTCCGGCGGGGCGGCCTCAGGAGCGCGCTCCGGCGCTGGGCCACGGCCCCGCGGCGGCCCCACGACGCAACCCAGGCGGCTCTGTGACCGGCCCGCTCAGCCGGGGCATCGGCCGGACCTCGGCCTTCGGGCCGGGCGCGGCCACCGCGCCCCCGGCGGTCGCGAACCCGAAGACCGCGCCCGGCCGTCGGGTCGCCTTCTTCGGCCACGATCTGGCCGAGCCGACGGTCCGGAAGCGGGTCGATGCCATCCGGGAAGCCGGCTGGTCCGTAATCGTCTACGCCTTCGAGCGGGCCCGACCCGGCGGCGCAGCCACGCCCCGGGAGGCGGACGACGCCGTCCCGCTCGGCCGGACCGTCGACCGGAACTATGCAAGCCGGCTGCCGCGCCTCGCCCTCGGCATCCTCCGCGCCCTGCGCCGCGGGCCCGACCTGCGCGCGGCGGACGTGATCTACGTGCGCAACCTCGACATGGCCCTCGTGGCCTGGACCTCTTCACGCCTCGCCGGAAGCCGCGCGCGCCTCGTCTACGAGGTGCTCGACATCCAGCGGCTGATGGTCCGGCCGGACGCCCCGGGGCGGATCGCCCGCACGGTCGAGCGCTGGCTCCTCCGCCGCAGCGCCCTTCTCGTCGTGAGCGCACCGGACTTCATCGACCGGTACTTCCGGCCCGTCCAAGGCTTCACCGGCGCGTGGCATCTGCTGGAGAACAAGGTCATGGGCCATCGCCTCGGCGAGGTGGCGGACCGGCTCGATCGCACCCGCGCGGCTGAGCCGCCCTGGGTGATCGGCTGGTTCGGGACGCTGCGCTGCCGCAGGAGCCTGACGCTTCTCGCCGCCATTGCCGACGCCCTCGGCGACTCGGTGCGGATCGTCCTGGCCGGGCGTCTCTCCGAGGAGGACATAGCCCCGCACATGCTGGCCGAAACCCTGGACAGCCGTGCGAACATGGCGTTCCGCGGTCCTTACGCCAATCCCCGCGATCTCCCCGAGATCTACAGCGGGATCCACTTCAGCTGGGCCGTCGATTACCTCGACGATGGACTGAATTCGGACTGGCTGCTGCCGAACCGGCTCTACGAGGGCGGCCTGTGCGGGGCGCTGACGCTCGCGCGCGCCTCGACCGCCACCGGGCGCTACGCGGTCGCCGAAGGGCTCGGCTGGGCCTTCCCCGAGCCGCTCGCGGATTCCGTGACGGCGTTCCTGCGGACGCTGACGCCCGCCGTCTACGCGCAGCGACACGCCCGCCTGCTCGCCTGCGACCTCGCCACGTTCGTCGATGTCGGCGGCATGCGCGATCTCCTGGTCCGGGTGGACTGAACAGGCCTCTTCAGAGCAGTCCGGGCATCGCAATTCCGGCGCGCAGGCGCGGGCTGATTCGCCCGCCGCGCGGGGCGGCACGCCCAGCCGCGCCGCGGATCCGGATGCCCTGCCATTCGGTACCGCAGCGTACCCATGAAATCAGTACTCGACTCAAAACAGCCCCAACAAACACCCACATATGTTGCATTTTAGCCTCATCATTTGACACCGGATCGCATTGGGGCGAATACTTGCAATCGAATACCTGAAGCGCATTCGGATCAGCGAAATCGGTTCGAAAGCCAAGCCAAACGCCTTAGCAATAAGCGGAGGCAAGCAAAGCAAAGTTTGATCATTCAGAAAATCGATGAACGATGGACTACATTCGCAAAGATCTTGAGACCGATCGCTGCCCGACGACAAAAGACCTTGCGAATGCACATCTCGATCAGTTCAAGAACCGGCCATCAAACAAATCACCCTGTACGTACGTAGTGAGCGATGATTGTATTTAGAGAAGAAATTTAGGCAGTTAATTTCATACAGGGTATTTACAGGCGATTTTACGAAAGTTAGCATTGTATCCGTGGTCATCGGCCATCGCCCCAGACGACCGGAGCGACCGCGTATCTCAGTGTCACGCCGTCGGCGGGCTCATTGGGTGCTCACGTCATCGCTGACAATGGACTTCCTTCGAAAGGAGGTAATTTCTCATGGCCAGTCTTGGTACTCGAGACGCGCTCATCATCGTTGAGCGGGACACGGCCGAGAGCCGCGGCGGCTTTTCGGGTGCACATGCCGGTGACAACCCGGCCGTCGTCGAGCAACGGGACCAGTCCCGGGGCCGCTCCAGCCGCATCGTGATCATCGATCGACGCCAGCTCGTCGGCCGATGCCTCGCCGCCTCGCTCAGCGAGGCCGACCGGGAGACTTCGTTCGAAGTCTTCGCGGACATCGAATCGTGGAAGCGTCAGACGCCCTTCGTTCCGGCGAGCGTGGTCGTCCTCTGTCGGCCGGACGGCAATCTGTCCGAGACCGAGTGGGCCGAGATCACCCGGGAGCTGACCTTCCTGCAGGGCGAGGCCGGCACGCCGCCGGTGGCGGTCATCTCGGACGGCGAGCACCTCGAGCAGATCGTGCGGATCATCAAGCTCGGGGTCAAAGGCTACATTCCGACGACGACCTCCGTCGACATCGCCCTGCAGGCCCTCCAGCTCGTGCAGGCCGGCGGCGTCTACATCCCGGCCGAGTGCCTCCTGCCCCTGCTGGCCAACATCAAGGTGGACGAGCCGGTCGAGGCCGGCGACGATGAGATCTTCTCGCCGCGGCAGCTCTGCGTGGCGCGGGCGCTGCGGAAGGGCACGCCGAACAAGATCATCGCGTATGAACTGAACATGTGCGAGAGCACCGTGAAGGTTCATGTCCGCAATATCATGAAGAAGCTCAAGGCCAAGAACCGGACGGAAGTCGCCTATCTGACGAACAAGTACTTCCTCCGGGAGGATTCGAGCCTGGCGAGCGTGAAGGCCCCCGCGGCCTGATCGCTCCCGGCGCCCCTCCCGCGGTCGCAGGGTGACCCCGGCGAGACCGCGATCCGGCGGCGCCAAGCGGGGCTTCACGGACTCCTCTCCGGTCGACGGCTTGATCGGCCCGGGAGGGGCCTCGTCAGCCTCGCCGCCGCTTGATGCATCGGGCTCCTGAAGCGGACGGATCGCCCGCGCCGCCCCGGCGGGCGCGATCATCGGCGCAGATCCCGGCTCGCGCGGCGACGGGCCCCATCGCGGGCGAAGTCGAGATCGCTTCCCTGCCGGCCGCCCCGCTCCGTCGCGGGCAGTTCGCGCAGCGTGTCGCCCGCCCCGTCGGGCATGCGGGCGCCGGGCCGCACCGGAACTGGCCGCTTCGGCCGCTGGCGGGCCGCTGCCCGTCCAGGCATCGCGCACCCGGCCGCCGACCGCCGCCACCCGCATTCAGGGCCACGCCCGCCTCGCGCTTGGCGGCGCCCCGCAGCGCGGCGCCGGACGCGTCCCCCCGCCCCAGCCTGGGAGCCTGGGAGCCTGGGAGCCTGGGAGCCTGGGAGCCTGGGAGCCTGGGAGGCGCCGGCACGTCCGCGCAGGGCTCGACATCCCCCGTCCTTCGGTCCGCACCCGTGCTGCCCCGACATCACCGTCCGGACATCGCGGGTGTCAGACGGCTACGCCCTTCGGCCTAGATCGAGCCATCCTTCGGCGATCCGGCGAAGATTGCGCACAGGCATCACCCGAATTGCCAAAGACGGCTGCTCTTTTCTGACCGCTTCATCTCAGGGCGCACGCGGCTAAGATGCGCGCATCGGGCTATAGCAGAGAACTCCCGAAAGAGTTCCGACCGAGGAGAATCCTGTTGGCGGCGCGTTTCTACTTCGAGATCGCAAATGCCGAGGAGACGATCCGCGACCTGGTCGGCGTCGAGGCCGCGGGCCTCGAGGAAGCCCTGATCGAGGCCCGCAGCGTGATCGCCGAGATGGCCGAGGAGATCACCGGAGGCGGCCGGGAACCGCTCTGGACCCTGCTCGTGCGCAACGAGGCCGGCTGGCTGGTCGGCCGGTTGCCCATCCGGAAGTGACGGCACTGGCCGCACCCGCCGCCTCCGAGGCGCGCCTGTTAAGATATCGTTAACGGATCGTCTTGAGGATCGGGCCAGCCCTCGCACCGTGGCAGCCATGGCCGGAATGCCCCTCTCCTCGACCGACCCGCGCGCCGCCCTGCAGGCTGATGCCATGGCCGCCCAGATGGCGCTGGCCGCCGACGCCCTGCAGTTGCGCGGCGATATCGAGACGGCCGAATCGCTTCGCGCCATGGCGCGGCACAACCGGATCCTCGGACTCAAGCTGCGGGTCGAGCACGGTCTCGCGCCGCTCCCGAGCCGCGACCGCGTCCGGCGTCAGGGCAGCGCGACCCGCTGACGGTTCCGCCCGGAGCGACGCGGCACGCCCGGTTCCGCTCCCCTCGAGACAGGGCGTCCCGGGCACAGGCCCCCACGCCCGCACCGGCGCCGATTGCTCGCCGCGCCTTAACGGCCGGCGCCTGTCCCGTCATGCGACGGGCCCCACCCTGACCGATGCCCCCGGGGCGGCCGATCCGCCGATCCGGCCATGCGGCGACCGTGCCGCTCGGCGCCGGCAGATGCGGGCTCTCCACGTGCGGTCGCCCGCCTCGCGCCCGATCCGGCCGAAGCGGCACGCCGTGTCCTGGACAGTCCCCCCGCGGGCCAGCTCCGCCGGAAAGCGGTTCCGGGACGGTCGCGGTCCGAACGGGATGCGTGAAAGGCGCCATCCCATTGAAAAAATTCGACATGGCTGGCGTCGAATTGAGAGTGTGATAGAGTAGCAGCTCAGCTTGCGACAGGAAATTCAGTCGTCGTGCCGGCGCCAGAAGCGGAAAATTCGGATATCAGCACAACCCTGGCGCTGGACATGGTCGGGCGCGCCTATTTGGCCCTCGCTCTGCTCTATGAGACGGCTCATCCTGGCGAGTTCGGCGATGTTCAGCAGAAGATCCGCACGTTCGTCGAAGATAATTTCCGCATCATTCAAGAAACAAGCCGCAACGGAAGCCTGACAACCGGGACAGTCGACGACGCCGTTCAACTTGTGAACAGCGTCCTCGTTGAGGTTGAAAACAAGATTGCCACGATGATCCGGCCGACACGACCTATGCGCAGCTAGGTATCGTCTTGAGATAGGCTTGCGCTGAGCTTGTCCGTTCCGAGACTGTTGCAGTCGAGCCATGGGCCTCCGCTAAATCGCCGTGCGGCACGCCTTGTCGAAAAGTGCAATTGGCCTCAATATCGACAGATATAATTGAGCATGTTACCCGGAGAAAAGGGCAGCAATAGAATATCAATCACGATGATATGCAGCGATGATTGTGATCGAGGCGCGCGCAGTGCGGATGTCGCGCTCGAGGTCCTGATCCGGGCCTATCACGCTCTTGCGGTGGTCTACGAGCTGTCCAGCCCCGGTGCCTACGTGGCGCTCCATGGCAAGATGATGCCCTACCTGCTGGACAGCTTCCACCAGGGCACGAAGCGGGACGCCGTCGATCCGAATCTGGACGCGGCGTTCTCGACCGCCCTCGAACGGGTCCGCTGCGCGCTGGACGACGTCTGCTCCGACGTGGCGGCCGTCCGCACCCGCAAGGCGGAGCGCGACCGCTGATCCGCCAGGCAGGCTCGGCCGGAGCCTGGGATCAGCGCACGGGCTCGAGGCGGCGCTCGGGCCCGAGGAGCAGGCGCGGCCGGATCTCCCGGTCCGGCGCAGCCGCGGGCATCAGGCGCGCGAGCTTGGCCGCCAGAGTCACCGACAGGATGTGCCGCCACGCCATGGGCGTGCCGAGCAGTTCCCTCACGGCCGCCGCGTAGCCCTGGGCGCGTCGCCGGTCGAGAACGCGCCGGTGTTGCCAGCGCTTGGCCGTCGCGGTCCGGTGAGCCCGGAGCGCCGCCCGGGCATCCGGGGTGAGACCCGGCCGGTCCAGCATGGCGTCGTCGAAGGCCAGGATCGCCGCGAGATCGTCCGTCCGGTGCTGGGCGCTCAGCGAGTTCGCCCGTTCGACCGCTACAATACCACAGGGCGCCGTCACGGCGAACACCGCCCCGGCCGCCAGCGCCTCCACGTAGAGGGCGTAATCCTCCCCGAGGCGCAGGCGCACGTCGTAGCGCAGCCCCTGCCGCTCCAGGAATCCCCGCCGCATGACCGGCTTCAGGAAGCCGAGTTCGCGCCGGTACGCGCCGGGACGGGGGATGTTGCCGGCCACGAAGGTCGCGAGGGTGAGCCGCTGCGGCCGCCCGGGCCCGGTCACGAGGCCGGCGGCGGAGCCCGCCTCGCGGCCGCGGACCATGATGATGTCGTCGGCGATCAGGTCCCAGGTCCGGGGCGCGGACAGGAGCCGGCCGAGCCGGCCGTCGACGAAGTGGTCGTCGGCGTCGAGGATGCAGAGCAGCGGGGCGGTCGCGGCCGCGATGGCCCGGTTGCGGGCGGCCGCGGGTCCGACATTGACGGACAGCCGGATCAGCTTCAGGCGGCCCGAACCATCGTCGGCCGCCGCGGCGGCCGCGCCGGTCCGGTCCGCGGAGGCATCGTCCACCACGATGACCTCCGCGACCTCCGGCTGCCGGAGCGCCGAGGCGATGGCGGTCGCGATCGTGTCCGCGGCGTCCCGGGCCGCGATGATGACGCAGACCTCCGGGACGGGGGACGGGGCCTGTAATCTGTGCACCGGACGACTCCGCGACTCACGGGCCGGTCCGCGCCGCGGCCGGTCCGCCGCACGGTAGGATGGCTCCGCCGCGGGGCGCGAGATCGTCCGAAAGGAGAGGGAGCGCCCCGGCCCGGATCGTCCGAATGATCACCGGTCCGCGGCGCCCCCGTCGCTACGATCCGCACCGCCGCGATCGGGCGGCGAAGATAAGGACGCGCGCATGACGATCTGGTCCGGCCCGGTCCGCCGCCTCTGCGTGGCGGCGACGCTCCTCCTGCAGGCCCATCCCGGCAGCGCCGGCGAGACCGCCGCTCCGCCGGCCGGCGCCCCGGCCGAACAGGGCGGCGGATCCTTCGTCGAGACCTTCAACACCTTGAGCGACCGCCGCTGGTACATCTCGGACGGCTGGGCCAACGGCGACTGGCAGGGCTGCATGTGGTCGAAGCAGCGCGTCCGGATCGCCAAGCCCGGCGAACTGACGCTGGCCCTGGCGAACATCGCCTACAAGGAGCGCCCGTTCAGCTGCGCCGAGATCCAGACCCACGAGCGCTACGGCTACGGCACCTACGAGGTCCGGATGCGGCCCGGCGCCGGGTCCGGCATGGTCTCGGCGTTCTTCACCTACAACGGCCCCGAGAACGGCGACCGGCGCACGAACGACGAGATCGACTTCGAGTTCCTCGGCAAGGACACCGGCAAGGTCCAGCTCAACTACTTCGTCGGCGGCGTCGGCGGCCACGACAGCTTCGACCCGCTCGGATTCGATGCCGCGACCGCCACCGCCGACTACGCCCTCGAGTGGCTGCCCGACCGCCTGCGCTGGTACGTCAACGGACGCCTGCTGCGCGAGGTGCGCGCCGCGCCCGACCGACCGCTCCCGTCGCATCCGGGCAAGATCATGCTCAGCGTCTGGTCGGGACAGGGCCAGGATTTCGCGTCCTGGCTCGGACCGACGGTCTATCCGGGACGGCCGGTCACCGCGCTGTTCGAGCGGGTGGCGTTCACCCGGATGGGCGATCCGTGCGGCTTCAAGGAATCGATCGTCTGCCGGTAGCGGCCCCCGTCGGTCGGCCGCGCCCCGGACACCGGACGGGGCGGAATCTTAACGTCTCCGCATCAGGCTCAGCCCGCGAATGTGCCCGGAGCTGCGCGATGCATTGGTCGAGCCTCGTCATCGCCGCCTACGCCGCCGGATTCGTGGAGTTCTGGCGACTCTGCATCGAGGCACCCACCGCCGAGGACGATGCGGCCTGACGTGCCCGCGTCGCCGCGGCGGCCCGGGCCGGCCCCGGGGGCGTCACCGCTGATTGGCGATGGGCCGCAGCAGCGCGCCGAGCAGAAAGGCCAGCTGGCCGCAGATCAGCAGCGCCGTACCGCGGCGCAGACACGCACCTGCGCTCAGGTTGTAGACGCAGAGGCCGTAGCCGACCTCCGCCGCCACGATCGGAACGAAGACCAGCAGCCGCCAGACCGAACCGAAGCGTCCGAGCATCACGCCCAGCAGGGCGTTGAGCATCATGCCCTTCATCGGCGCATTCCACGGTGTGCGCGGCGATTGGGACGCGGCCGCCAGGCCATGGCCCTAGCGGCTGCCGCGCTGGCTCAACACGGCCGGCACCGTCTTGAGCAGGATGCCGAGGTCGCGGGCGAGGCTCCACTGGCTGGCATAGGCGCAATCCAGGGCGACGCGCTCGGCGTAGCCCGTGTCGCTGCGCCCGGAGACCTGCCACAGGCCGGTCAGCCCCGGCGGAACCGAGAAGCAGGTGATGAAGTCGGCGCCGTAGCGGACGACCTCCGCCTGCACGATCGGCCGCGGACCGACGAGGCTCATCTCTCCGCACAGCACGTTCCAGAGCTGCGGCAGCTCGTCGAGGGAGGTCTTGCGCAGGACCTGGCCCAGCGCCGTCACGCGGGGGTCGTGCGTGAGCTTGTAGGACGCCTCCCACTCGGCCCGGGCCTCGGGATGCTCGGCGAAGTGCCGCGTCAGAACCGTGTCGCTGTCCGGCACCATGGACCGGAACTTCAGGCAGCCGAAGGGGCGCCCGTACCGGCCGAGGCGCTTGTGGCGGAAGATCGGCGACCGGCCGTCGCTCCCCCAGATCAGCAGGGCGATGAACAGCAGGAGCGGCAGCAGCAGGAGCAGGGCCGTCAGGGCGATGGTGGCGTCGAGGATGCGCTTCGTCACCCAGCTCGCCCTGAGGCCCGGGCCGGCCTGCACCGTCGCCGGCAACGTCTTGACCAAGGCCTCGTTGATCGTCTCGACCACATCCTGCGGCGTCGACGACTCGATCGGCGTCGGGGTCCCGGCCGGGCGCAACATGTCGGCTCCTTGACTCGAAGCGAGACGGGGTCCGAACCTGCGGAGCGGCGTGCGCGCCCGGCCGGTCCGGCCCGCGTCGCCGCAGCCGGCTTCGACGGCTGTCAGCCGGTCCGAAGGGGCGTCGATCGCAGGCGGAACCCTTGCGCCGACTCTGGGCCGGCGAGAGGTTCGGCAACAAGACGGCCGCCGATCCATCAATGGAGGTAAATCGTTGCTGGTCGTGCTGGTCTTCGCTGCGCTGATAGGAGGAGCGATCGGCTTCACACTGGTCCTGCCGAAGGGGATCCTGGTCGCGCTGCTGGCCGCCCAGGCTGCGGCGGCCGTTTCCGTCGGCCTCGTCGCCCTCCTCGCCCGGCGCCGCTGAGCGGCAAGACCGCTTTCGGGGAGCCCCGCTCCCCCGATCGAGGTAGGGACCTCCGGCTCTCAGCCCGGTCTATGGCGGCGTGTCCGGCCCTCCCGGACGCGAACGAAGCCGCACGGGCGAGATCGGCACTCAGGTCTGCCCCGGCGCGGCGCGGACGATCACCGGACGAGGCGCGCCGTGGCCCCTCCAGAGCGCCGCATCATCGGGTTCGACGGCCTCCGGGCCGTGGCGTTCCTGATGGTCTTCATCAGCCACAAGGCGTCGAGCCCGAGGACCGAAGCCGTCGGCACAGCCGGGGTGTGGCTGTTCTTCGTCCTGAGCGGCTTCCTGATCGTCCGCATCCTCGACGCCGCCCGCGCGGCGGTGGAGGCCGGCACGGCGACGCCGCTCGGCAGCCTCGGACTGTTCTACCGGAACCGGATCGCCCGCATCGTGCCGGTCTACTACGTCTTCCTGTTCGTGCTCTACACGGTCCGGCCCGGCGACCCGTCCAGTCTCGGCACCGCCGCGTTCAAGGGCGCGACGTGGTTCTACGTCACGAACGTCTACATCGCGCAGAACGGCTGGGGGACCGAACTCGGCCACCTCTGGAGCCTCGCCGTCGAGCAGCAATTCTACCTGCTGTTCGCGCCGGCGGCGCTGTTCCTGCCGCGGCGGCACCTCGGCACGCTGTGCGGGATCCTGATCGGGGTCAGCGTCGTGACGCACGGCGCCCTGTGGCTGTCGGGCGCCGGGCCGACGCGCTTCGATGTCGATACGCTGGCCAATCTCGGGCTGATCGCGCTGGGCGGCCTCGCCGGTCTGCGCACCAAGCCGCTTCCGGCCTGGCTCGCCCACGACGCCGCCCTGGCCGGCGTGGCGATCCTGTTCCTGACCCTGCCGCTCGTGGTCGCGCCGACCGGCTGGTGGCTGATCCTCGGCCGCCTCAGCGGCGTCCTGGCGGCGCTGCTCCTGCTGCAGGTGGTTCAGGTGCGGGACGGCCGCGCGGTCGCCCTGCTGGAGATCCCGTGGCTGCGCCGGATCGGCGTGATCAGCTACGCCGCCTACCTGTTCCACGTTCCGCTCCACGCGGAACGGGTGCTCGCGCCAATCGGCCTCGACGTCGCCGGCCCGCGCCCGGTCTCGATGGCGCTTGACCTGATCCTGACGCTGTTGCTGGCGGAATTGTCGTGGCGGCTCCTCGAGGCGCCGGCCCGCCGGCTCCTGCGGGCGCCACCCCGGCGGGTCGGCTCGTCTGCGCTGATCGGCCCGTAGCCGCGTCCCGCGGCGGCAGCGGCCGGGCCGGTTTGCGGATGCCCGCGGGCGGGCCCCGTCTAGCTCTTGATCGGCAACCGGCCGACCTCGGCACCGGTGGCGTCGCGCACGACGAGCGTCCACCTGCCGTCCGAGCCTGCGGCACCCAGATCGCCTGCCACTTCGTCGATCACGCTGCGGGCCTCCGCCAGCGCCTCGGCCAGGTCTTCGGCTTCCACGCCCTGCGCGTCGCGGATCGTTTCCTTGCCGTTCTCGATATCGAAATAGAAGCGACTGGGCACCCATCTCCTCCCTGAATGCTGCCCTCGGGAGGGCCCCCTCGGATACTACCTACGTAGTTCGCCCGTGCCCGACAATGCTCAGTAGGAGACATAAACCTTAACAAACACCAAAACTGTTTTCGCCAGTCGCGTTGCAATAATGTCGAGATTCCATCCAAATAATCCATTATAGGTATCGCCGATCACCCTTCCGGCCGCGTCGGCCATGGCGACGCGCGGTGACGGGCCTCAGCGGCGTTCGACATGACAGCCTCCGGCGATTCGAGCCTCAAGAAGGATTCTCCCGCCTCGGCGGAGCGAAAGCAGAAATTGCGCGCCCATGTCCGGTCGATCCTGACGCAGGGCCTCACCCCGCAGGAGCCGCGTCCCGGCGGCGAATCGAAGCCCGGGTCACGCTGAGCGCCCTCCGCCACCGGAGCCATCCGCCGCAAGAGGAAGGGCTGCCGGCGGCCCTACGCCCTTTGAGCGTCGTGCGCGCCGATCACTTCGGGCTCATGTCGAGGGCGGCCCGGGAGGCCGCGCCCGTCGGGCCAGGAAACGCGATGGCGGATCAACTCTTGTCCGATGCCCGGGGCACGTCCGTGGACGTCTCGTTCATCATGGCCGCGCACGATGCGGCGCCCTGGATCGAGATGGCCGTTCGCTCCGCCCTCGCCCAGACCGGCGTCGCCGTGGAGGTCGTGGCGGTCGATGACGGCTCGCGGGACGGGACCGGGACCGTGCTGGCGCGCTTGGCGGAGGCCGATCGGCGCGTCCGCGTGATCCCCCTCGCCGGGGCCGGGCCGGGATCGCCCCGGGGCCCGTCGAGCGCCCGGAACGCGGCCCTGGACGCCGCCCGGGGCCGCTGGATCGCGATCCTCGACGCCGACGACCTGATCCTGCCAAATCGCTCCCGGTCGCTGCTCGACCTTGCCCTGGCGGCGGATGCCGACATCGTCGCCGACAACCCGATCCCGTTCACGGACGTGTTCGATCCCCGGGGACCGGGCATGATGGAGGGCGGCCGGGAGCCGTACCTGTTCGAGATCGATCTCGCCAAGTACATCGCCTGCAATCAACTTCTCAGGCCCGGGACCAAGCTCGGCTACCTCAAGCCCATGATCCGGGCCGAGACCCTCAACCGGCACAAGATCCGGTACGACGAAGGCGTCCGGATCGGCGAGGACTTCCTGCTGTGCCTCGAGGCCCTCGCGGCGGGCGCGCGGTTCGTGGTCACCAGCGACGCGGGCTACGGCTATCGGCGCGGCCCGACCTCCCTGTCCCACCGGCTGCGCCAAGCCGACATCGCGCGCTTGGAGGCGGCCTTCGCGGTCCGGGCGGAGCACGGCCGCCTCGCGGAGGCCCGGGCGCGGTCCGCTGAGATCCGCCACGGCAGCCGCGCCTACCGCGACGGCCTCGCGATGATGCGCATGATGGCCCAGGTCATCGAGGCCGCCCAGGCCGGCCGGTGGATCCAGGGCGCCGCCCTGGCGCTCCGGCATCCCCGGATGTGGCAATCCCTGGCCGCGACGCTGCTGGAAGCGGCGGGCAAGCGCCTGCGGCCGAGGCTACACGCCCTCCCGATCGGACAGAGGTGAGACGATGCGCCTGTGCATCTGTATCTGCACCTGCGAGCGGCCCGTCGGGCTCGCGCGCCTTCTCAAGGCGCTGGACCAGCAGCGGCTCGGCAACCTCGCCGAGACCGCCCTGCGCATCCTGATCATCGACAACGGGCGCAGCCGCGCCGCCGTGCCGGTGGTGGAGGCCTATCGGGCGACCGGCCGTTTCCCGGTCACCTATGCCCGGGAGGAGACCCGCGGCCTCGCCGCGGTCCGCAACCGGAGCCTCGCGGAGGCCTCCGCGGCCGGCGCGGACTGGGTCGCGCTGATCGACGACGACGAGTTCCCCGACCGGGACTGGCTCCACAACCTGCTCGAGACCGCCCTCGGAACGGGGGCCGCGGCCTGCATCGGGCCGGTCGTGCCGTTCTTCGACCGGGTGCCGCCCACCTGGGCGGCGGCGGGGGGCTTCTTCGCCAAGCGCCTGCCGGTCCGCGACGGCTTCGTGCAGGACGGCTACACCGCCAACGCGCTCCTGGACCTGCGGGTGATCCGGGCGCTGGGCCTGTCCTTCGACATGCGCTTCAACACCCTGGGCGGCGAGGACACCTTCTTCTTCCGGTCCTTGCTGCAGGCCGGGCACCGGATCGCCTGGGCCGAGACGGCTTTGGTCTACGACAGCATCCCGACGCACCGGATGCGGGTGCGCTGGCTGCTGGCCCGCTGGTACCGCAGCGGCAACGTCGAGGCCTATCTCGGCCGGCTCCGCCCGGAGACGGTGACCGGCCGCCTCGCCAATGCGGGCCGCGGCCTCGCGCGCCTCGGCGGTGGCCTGCTGCGGCTCGGGATCGCCGGCCTGTCCCTCAGGCCGGAGACCCTGATCGGCGGCGGCTACACGCTGTGCCGGGGGGCCGGCCTGCTCGCAGCGGTCATCGGCCTGAGCTACCGGGAATATCACCCGTCGCGCTACCGGTAGCGTCTCCTAGCGGGTCGCGAACGCGATGCTGAGCGCCGCCTTGGCCACGAGGCCCGGGCTTGCCAGGGCGTCGCGGTACTGGCGGTAGCGCCGGTCGAGGGCGTTCTGGACGACGACATCCGCCGTGACCCGGTCGGTGACCGCATAGGTGGCGAAGAGGTCCACCAGCCCGTAGGCCTTGGTGGCCCGGTTCCGGGAGCCCGCCGGGAGGTCGGTGCGCGCATCCACCAGGGTCAGGCGCGTCCCGACGATGAGCCGGTCGGCGAGGAAGCGCAGGCCCAACGTCGTGCCGATCCGGTCCGGCGGCACCGTGAGCAGGCTCTCGCGGGTGGCGCGGTCGCGACCGTCGATATGGGTGGCGGCGAGCGACACGAAGCCCCGGCCCCAATCGTAGGTGCCCTCCAGTTCCACGCCCGACAGGTCGGCCCGGGCGATGTTGCGGTACTGGTAGGAGCGCACTGGGATCACGCAGGGGAAGCGCCCGGGCCGGCCGGAGCAGGCCGAGGCCGGGATGCCGGGGATCGCCGGGACGAAGTAGGTCGGTCCGACCGCCTGCATGTCGATGAAGGCGTCGACCGCGGTGTCGAACACGGCGAGCTTGGCGCGCAGGGAATCCTCCGGCCCCATCACGGCGTCGGCGCGCAGGTTGACGCCGCCCTCGACGGTGCGGGCCACCTCCGGCCGCAGGGCCGGATTCGGCAGGATCGTGAAGGCCGGGAACGGGTGGAGGCCCTGCACCAGCGTCTCGGTGACGGTGGGGGCGCGATAGCCCTCGGCATAGGTGCCGTAGAGTTCGAGCCGCCCAGCGGCGCAACGCCGATCGTGATCTTCGGCGAGACCCGCGCGCCGCCCGCGCGATAGGCCCCGCCGTCGAGCCGGTAGCTGTCGCGCCCGAGCGCGCCGACGATCCGCAGCCACGGCGCGGCTGGATCTCGTCCCTGCAGGAAGGCGCCGGCCAGGTCCCGCCGCCCCGACGGCGTGAAGGCCGCCCCGAAGCCGCCGGCCCGGTCGGTGGTCCGGACGCGATTCGCCACGCCGTCGCCGCCGAGCGTGAGCGCGTGCGCGACCGGACCGGTCTCGAACCGGGCGGTGTTGTGGGCGTCGAAGCCCATCGTCGCGATGTCGTAGGTCAGACGGTCGCCGGCCCGGGTGCCGAGCCGGCTGTAAACGCCCCGCGGCGAGTCCTGGAGGAAAGTCAGGGCGTCGTGCGTCGTGGTCGCGTAGCTGTCGAGGCTGAGATCGACGAGCGGCACGTCCGGCCGGGCGAAGCGGTAGCCGACGGTGTAGGTGTCGGCCTGCACGGCGTTGGCGAAGCGAGCCCCGCCGCCGGTGTCGCCGCCATTGACGAAGTCGAAGCGCTGGAGGAGCGCGGTGGCGTGGATCGCGTGTCCGTCCGCGGGCCGCAGGGTGAGCTTGGCGAGGCCCGCATTCAGGTCGCTGCCGGTATCGGGCACCGGCAGGCCGGCGCCGTCGCGATAGGGCGCGGTGTCGCGGAAGACGAACTGCCCGAACAGGTCCGCGGCGGTGCCGATGCGGGCGCCGAGCGCCGAGCTGTTCACGAAGCGCTGGCCGTTCGTGCCGAAGCCCTGCTTCTGCACGAAGCCGGCGGTCTCGTCGGGGGCCAGGATGTCGTCGATCGACCGGGTGCGGAACGCCGCGACGCCCCCGATGGCGCCCGAGCCGTAGATCGTCGCCGTGGGCCCGCGGGTGATGTCGACGCCGCCGACGAGTTCGGGATCCAGGTAGAACACGCCGTTGGCGCCGTGGCCCGAGACCTGGAAGTCCTGCCGCGCGCCGTCGACCAGGACGTTGACCCGGCCGAAATCCTGCAGGCCGCGGATGTTGATCGCCTGCGCGGGATCGGTCCGGTTCTCC
>NZ_BACT01000803.1:0-2874 GCF_000333255.1 Methylobacterium sp. B1
ATCGGCGAATGCTCGATCTCGACGATCAGCGCCTCGCGGAAGGACAGGTGCGGCGACCACATGTCGCCGGTCCGGTAGGAGACCATCAGCTCGGTGATGTCGTCCGAGCCGCCGCCGACCGTGACGCCGCGGTCGTAGACCTTGACCTTCTCGATCGGGTCGAGGTCGTTGTAGACGATCATCTTCTTGCTGCCGCCGATCAGCGTCTGCCGCACCTTCACGGGCGCGAGCCAGTTGACGTTGATCTGTGCGACCACGCCGCGCGGGTAGAAGACGGTCAGGTGGGCCATGTTCTCGGGACGGCCGCTGAAATGGCCGGTGCCGCTCGCCGAGATCGCCACCGGGGCGAGATCCAGGATGTGGTCGAGGATCGCGAGGTCGTGGACCGCCAGGTCCCAGATCACGTTCACGTCGCGCTGGAACAGGCCGAGGTTCACCCGGGTCGAGTCGTAGTAGAACACGTCGCCGATGGCGTCGGTCGTGACGAGCTCGTGGATCTTCTCGACCGCACCCGTGTAGACGAAGGTGTGATCGACCATCAGCCTCAGGTTGCGCTTGGCTGCCTCCTCGATCAGCAGCCGGGCCTCGAAGGCCGAGGGCGTGATCGGCTTCTCGATGAAGACGTGCTTGCCGGCCCGGAGCGCGTTGATGGCGATCTCGAAATGCGAACTCACCGGCGTCGCCACCATGACGGCGTCGATCGCGGGATCGGCCACGAGGTCGCGCCAGTCCTGATGGAGCTGGACGGCGGGGTAGCGCTTGCCGGCCCGGGCGAGCGCGGCGGGCGACTGGTCGGCGATGGCCACCAGCTGGCAGCGCTCGCTCTCCGACGTGCAACGGGCGAGGTTCGGCCCCCAGTAGCCGTATCCGACGATACCGATCGAGATCATGAGTGCATTCCCCTCAAGCAATCTGCAGAGGCTCGGCCGGCTCGGGCCGCGGCGACTGGACGGAACGGGCGCGCGCGGCGCTTTCGGCGCGCTTGGTGCGCGTGTCCCCGACGACCCGCGCGGGGCATCCGGCGACGATGGCGAAGGCCGGGACATCCCGGGTGACGACGGCGCCGGCGCCGACCAGGGCGCCCTCGCCGATGGTGATCCCCGCCACGATGGTGGCGTTGGAGCCGATGGAGGCGCGGGCCTCGACCACGGTCTCGACGAGCTCCCACTCGCCGTCCCGCTTCAGGCTCCCGTCCGCGTTGGTGGCTTCCGGGTAGAGCTCGTTGGTGAAGACCACGCCGTGGCCGATGAACACCTCGGCCCCGATCGAGACGCCCGCGCAGATGAAGCTGTGCGAGGAGATCTTGCAGCGCGGGCCGATATGGCTGCCGCGCTGGATCTCCACGAACGGGCCGATGCGCGAGCCGTCTTCGATTCGACATCCATAAATATTGACCAGATCTGGGTACAATATGCCCACATCAGAACCAATATTGACATCATTAATCGGCATCCCGGTCGCTCCACCCGCCGAATTTCCGTGCGGTAAAGCTGCACAGAGCTGCAGGTGGCCGGGAACCCAGGCTTTCGATGTCGTTCGTCCGTCGAAAGGCGAATAGCGTCTGCCCGATGCTGCCGGCCGTCGCGATCCGGCGGCGCTCCGGTCGCCGCGCCTACGCCGAAAGGCGGGGATCCTGCCCCGACGGGACGGCGCCGGCCCACCTTTTGGAGGAGTCCCGGCGGACTTTGCCGTTACGCATCATGCCGCCTCAGCCACCCATAAGCCCGTGAGGCCGACGCGCGGTTCGCCGCTCGATGGCCACGCCCGGACATGGCAGCGCATTCGAGGGGACGACGCGTGTCGAGGATTCTGGCGAAGTCTGAGCCTATGCCTGCCGGATATCGGTCCGCCGTCACCCGGCGCGCCTCCCGAGCCGGCATCATGGCCTGCCTGCTCGCCCTGTTCACGGTCCCCGCGGCGGCGGAGTACCGGATCGCCCCCGGGGACACGATCGAGGTGTCGGCCCTGAGCCTCCCGAACTTCAAGCAGGAATCCACGGTCTCGACCGATGGCGCCCTCATGGTCCCGCTGCTCGGGGATGTGCCGGCCGCCGGCCTGACCCTCGCGGAGCTGCGCCGGAACCTGCAGAAGACCCTGGCCGCCAAGGCGGTGCGGCAGCGCGGGCCGGACGGCAGGGAAACGATCGCCGTGATCGAGCCGGACGAGATCGGCGTGCGGGTCGCGAAGTACCAGCCGATCTACCTGAGCGGCGACGTGACCAAGCAGGGCGAGCACCCGTTCCATCCGGGCATGACCGTCCGGCAGGCGGTCGCCCTCGCGGGCGGCTACAATCTCCTGCGGTTCCGGATGGAGAACCCGATCATCGAATCCGCGAACCTGCGCGCCGACTACGACGCGACCTGGGCGAGCATCGCGCGGGAGAATGCGACGATCTGGCGCCTGAAGGCGATCATCGCCGCGCCGCGGGACAGGAGCGCCCCGGCCGCGGACCCGCAGGCCGCCTCGGGCGGCCGCCCGACACCGGCGCAGAAGCTCGCCGAGCAGCAGCTCCGGATCCAGCTGACCGACATCGCGAAGGAGAAGGAGCATCTGCAGCGCTCCCTCGCCCGGGCCCAGACGCAGTACGCCAATCTCAGCGAGCAGCAGGTCAAGGAGAAGGAGGGCGTCAACGCCGATGCCGAGGAGTACGACACGGTGCGTGCCCTGTTCCAGCGCGGCGCGGTGGTCACCACGCGGCTGACCGACGCCCGGCGGGCGGTGCTGCTCTCCTCGACCCGCGCCCTGCAGACGACGGTCCAGCTCACCCAGCTCGACCGTGACAAGAGCGACGTCGCCCGCAAGCTCGAGCGGGTCGAGGACCTGCAGGCCATGGACGCCCTGGAGAAGCTCCAGGCCGNCGNAGAGCACCTGTCG
>NZ_BACT01000802.1:0-4663 GCF_000333255.1 Methylobacterium sp. B1
GAAGAGCATGCAGGGTGTCTCGACCATAGCCCAGGGTCCGCCGGCGGGCGATACGGAGCTGCCAATCCAGGTCTTCTCCACGGATGAGCGTCTCGTCGAACAGACCCACCAAATCGCGGACGCGTCTGCCGACCACGAGCGTGCCCAGTTGAGGAAAGTAGCCGCTCAGCATGGTCCGAAGAAGTGCGTCGCCGACGCCCGGATGCCGTTCCGGCCAAGGGGCTGAGGGATTCTTCAGGTCCGGGTCCGTGCCGACGGCCTGCCCCAGAACGCCGTCCAAGGCGGGATCCGCATCGAGGACCGCAATCTGCGCACGCACATTCCCCGGAAGCCACGCGTCGTCATCGTCGAGGAAAGCGATGAAGTCGCCGGTCGCCAAACGCAGGCCCGCATTCCGTGCCGCGCTCGGCCCGCGGCGCTCCACCGCCACGTAGGTGGCCCCGAACGCCTCGGCGATCGCCCGGTTCTCGCACGCGCCCCCATTGTCCGCGACGAGGATTTCAAACGCGAGATCGCGATCTTCGAGGCGCCGGATGCTTGCGAGCGCACCGCGCAGAAGATGGGGCCGCCGGAATGTCGGCACGATGACCGAAACCAGCCTCGGACCGTCTTGCATCGGGGCGCCTCCCAGGCCGATGGATCTGCTGCGACATGACAGGGCAGTACGGCCTCGGACTGTCGGAACACCCCGAGACGCCGGAGATCAGACCCATTCTTCCCACGCATCGAAGGCGCCGCGCAGCAGGGCCTGGAAGATCAGATCATGGTCGAAGCAGGTGACGAAGGTCCGCCCCACGGTGCCCTCAGGTTTGGTCTCCTCCGCCTGCGCATAGAGGGTCCGGTAGCCGGCCTCGCGGGCCGCCTGTTGGGCGAAGGGCGTCCAGTTCATCGATTGACCGAGCGGGATCGCGAAGCTCGCCGGAGCGACGCCCAGGCGCCGCGCGATGATGGCCCGGGAGACGACGAGTTCCTCGACGGTCCGATCCGTGTCGAGGCGCCCGAAATCCGGGTGCGTCACCGAGTGGCTGCCGATCTCGACCCCGGCCGCGGCGAGCGCTTCGATGGCGCGCCAGTCCAGGATGCCGCGCGGCCCGGTCTCGGGCCGGTCCAGCCAGCCTGCCACGATGAACAGGGTCCACGGGATCCCGTAATCACGCAGGATCGGGGCCGCCGCGCTCAGCACGCTGTGCCAGCCATCGTCGAAGGTGATGGCGAGGTCGCGGGCGCCGCCGCGTCCCTCGGCGATGGAGGCCGCCGGCACGAAGCGGTAGCCCAGACGGAGCGCCCGCTCGATCTGATGCCGGAAGCGCCCGGGGGCGACGTCGTTGACGCCGCATTCCGGCTGGCCCACCGAGTGGTAGCAGAGGATGCGCCCGCCCGGCAGGGCCCGACGCCGGCGGCCGAGGGCGAGCGTCGTGCGCTCGCAGGCCATCCGGGCGGCGGCGACGCGCGGGCGGGTCAGGCCGACCGTCCGGGCGAGGCTCTTGACCGGTGCGGGGATCATCGCAGGGCGGCGCGCAGGCCGTCGACGACCTGATCCTGCGCCGCCTCCGTCATCGCCGCGTAGAGCGGCAGCAGGATCGCGTGGTCGCGGGCCCGCTCGGATTCCGGCAGCGCGAACCGCCGCGGCGCCTCGGCGTAGGGCGGCTCCAGATGCGCGCACATGATGCCCCGGCGGGTGGCGATGCCCCGGTCGAGCATCGCCTGCATGACCGCCTGCTGGTCCGCATCGTCCGGGAGGCGGACGCAGTAGCTCTGCCAGTTGCTGCGCAGCCCCATCGGCTCGGGCGGCGGCGTCACCCCGGGGAGGTCGGCCAGCCGCACGCGGTAGCCGTCGGCGAGGTCGCGGCGCCGGGCGATCAGGTCGGGCAGCCGCTTCAGCTGCTCCCGGCCGATGGCCGCCTGCACGTCCGTCATCCGGTAGTTGAAGCCCGCGATGGCGTATTCCTCGACCACCACCCGGGCGCTGCCGTGGCGGGCGATGTCGGAGACGCTCATCCCGTGCTGGCGCAGCAGCCGGAAGGTCTGGTCCCACGCGGCGTTGGCGGTGGTGATCATGCCGCCGTCGCCGGTGGTCAGCACCTTGCGCGGGTGGAACGAGAAGCAGGCGATGTCCCCCGCCGGGCTGCCGATCGGCCGCCAGACGTCGCCCTGGAGCCGCTCGGAGCCGATGGCGCAGGCCGCGTCCTCGATCACCGGGATGCCGGACCGGCGCCCGATCGCCACGATCGCCTCCAGGTCGCAGGGCATGCCCATCTGGTGGACGCAGACGATGGCCTTCGTCTTCCCGGTGATCGCCGCCGCGGCGGCGTCCGGGGCCATGTTGTAGGTCGCCGGGTCGATGTCGACGAAGATCGGCGTCGCCCCGCACTGGGCGATGGCGTTGGCGGTGGCGATGAAGCTGTGGCTCACCGTCACCACCTCGTCGCCGGGGGCGACCCCGACGGCGAGGAGGGCGAGATGCAGCGCGGTCGTGCAGTTCGAGACCGCGCAGGCATGGGGCGCGCCGACGATCGCGGCGAACTCCGTCTCGAAGGCCGCGACCTGCGGCCCCTGGGTCAGCCATCCGGAGCGGACGACGGCGGCGGCGGCCTCGGCCTCGGGGTCGCCGACTTCGGGCTTGGCGATCGGGATCATGCCAGCGCCCGCCGCAGGTGTTCCGAGCGGGACTCGTCCTGCCACCAGGCGACGAGGTCGGCGAGGCCCTCGGCCGCCCCGATCTTCGCCTCGAAGCCGATCAGCGCCTTGGCGAGGCTCGTGTCGCAGAGGCGCCGGGGCACCGGGTTCACGGCCCGCTCGGCCTCGTGGATCAGCGGCGTGCCGTCCCGGCCCATGATCCGGGTGAGGTGGCCGGCGAGGTCGACCAGCGAGGTCTCGACGCCGGTGCCGACGTTGAGCACCACGTCGGTGGCCGGCGAGATCGCCGACAGGATGTTGGCCCGGGCGATGTCGCGGACATGGACGAGGTCCATGGTCTGCAGGCCGTCGCCGAAGACGATCGGCGACTGGCCCTCGGCCAGGCGCTGCATCCAGCGGACCATGACCTCGGTGTAGCGGCCGGTCAGGTCCATCCGCGGGCCGTAGGCGTTGAAGTACCGAAGCGCGACGTAGTCCAGCCCGTACATGTCGTTGAACGAGCGCAGCAGACCTTCGCCGAAGGACTTGGCGGCGCCGTACAGGGTCCGGTTGTCGTAGGGGTGGTGCTTCTCGGTCGTCGGGAAGACCTCCGCCATCCCGTAGACCGAGGCCGAGGAGGCCATCACCACCTTGGCGACGCCGGCCTCGACGCAGCTCTCAAGCAGGTTGAAGGTCGCGGCGGCCATCACCTCGAAGGCGTGGCGCGGCTCTGCGGCGCATTGCGTGATCCGCAGGGCCGCTTGGTGGAACACCACGTCGGTGCCCTTGACCAGCGTCTCCATCAGGGCGCGGTCGCGGATGTCGCCCTGGACGAGGCGGACGCGGCCGGAGCCGAGGGCGTCCCCGAGATTCTCGGGGCGGCCGCGGATCATGTTGTCGATGGCCACGATCTCGTCGCAGCCGGCCTCGACCAGAAGGTCGATGATGTGCGAGCCGATGAAGCCCGATCCGCCGGTGACCAGGATCCGGGTCCCGCGCAGGTCGCCGCTGAACCGGCTTCCCTTGGTGACCTCACGCAGCTTGGGCATCGGCGACCTCGCAGTAGCTCGCGACGGCCTGGCAGACGGTGTCGATCTGCGCGGACGTCATCTCGGGGAACATCGGGAGGGACAGGGTCCGGGCGGCCAGCCGCTCGGTGACCGGCAGGCGGCCGGCGCCGTCGTCGAGGTGACTGTAGGCGGGCTGCCGGTGGACCGGGACGGGATAGTGGATCCCGGTGGCGATGCCGGCCGCGTTGAGGTACTGGCGCAGCCCCTCGCGGTCCGCCGTCGACACGGCGTAGACGTGGAACACGTGGTCGAGCCCGGCGGGCGCCGGCAGCTCCAGGCCGAGGCCCGCGAGCCGGGCGCCGTACTCCGCCGCCACCGCCTGGCGGGCGCGGGTCCAGCCCTCCAGGTGCGGGAGCTTGACCCCCAGCACCGCGCCCTGGACGCCGTCCATGCGCAGGTTGAAGCCGTGGCGGACGTGGTTGTACTTGCCCTGCTGGCCCCAGTCGCGCAGGCAGCGGGCCGCCGCGGCGAGGTCGTCGCGGTCCGTGACGATGGCGCCGCCCTCGCCGTAGGCCCCGAGATTCTTGCCGGGATAGAAGCTGAAGCAGCCGATATCCCCGATCGTGCCGGCCTTGCGGCCGCCGCGCTCGGCGAGATGCGCCTGGGCGGCGTCCTCGACGAGGGCGAGCCCGTGGCGCCGGGCGATGGCGCCGAGCGCGTCGAGATCGGCCATCCGGCCGTGGAGGTGCACCGGCAGGATCGCCTTGGTGCGGGGCGTGATCGCCGCCTCGATCAGGGCCGGGTCCATGGTCCAGGTGACCGGGTCGATGTCGACGAGGACCGGGGTGGCCCCGGCATACAGGACCGCCGCGACCGTCGCCACGAAGGTGGACGAGACCGTGATCACCTCGTCGCCCGGGCCGATGTCAGGGCGAGGAGGGCGAGGTGCAGGGCCGCGGTGCCCCTGCTGACAGCGACCGCGTGGCGGGCGCCGCAGGCCTCGGCGAAGGCCGTCTCGAAGGCGCTGACCGCCGGGC
>NZ_BACT01000801.1:0-6247 GCF_000333255.1 Methylobacterium sp. B1
GCGATGGCCCGCTGCAGCGGCGTGACCCCGACGGTCCGGAGCGGCACGACCACCGAGACGGCTTCCCGCAGCTGCATCGTGCCGACGAGGTTCTGCACGAACCCCTCCGGATAGACGGCGTGGCAATCGGCGCGGACCAGGTAGGCGGAGGCGGGATGCGCCAGCCGTGCCGCGAGGTTGAGGGCCGCCGCCTGGATCCGGCGCTCGTTGTGGACGAGCCGGATCCGCGGATCCCCGGCGCTCAGGGCGGCGACGATCGCGCAGGTGCCATCGCGGCTGCCGCCATCCAACACCAGCAATTCGCAGGCGACCGCATCCCGGTCGGGCAGAACGGACGCGATGGCCTCGGCGATGTGGTCGGCCTCGTCGAGGGCCGGCATGGCGATCGTCACGAGCGGAGCACCGGCGGCGCGCGCGGGGGGGCTCGTGGGTGATCTCATGGGGGCTCTCCCGACACCGGGCCCCGGTGGTCGGCGGATCCGGGCCGGCCGTTCCGGAGGGAAGCGGACGCCGACGGTCCCGCATCCGAGGGCTCATCTGCCGTGATTGGCCGCGATTACGGTCATTGATCACAACCACCACTTCGGTTGGCCGCACCGATACGACGAAAGGTGTAATTCTGACCGCCCCACCGCAATGATAGCCCGTTCCGGCGGGACAACCGGACGGCTCGACAGTCGATTCGAACCGGATCCCGCGAGCTCGATCACGGGCTCGAAGCGTCATGCGGGACCCCCTCGAATGATGAAATCTTTGGATGCGCTTGCCCTCGGCCCGTCGGAATGCGGGCTGACCGAACAGCGAGGCGATCCGTCGACGCTGCGGGTCACCGAGATTGCGCCCGACGACCGGATCATCGCCTTCGATGCCGTGGGCCTCTGGCAGTATCGCGGTCTCTTGCGCGTCCTGATCCTGCGGGACCTGAAGGTCCTCTATCGTCAGACCGCGCTCGGCGCCTGCTGGGCGATCGCACAGCCGCTCTTCACCGTCCTGATCTTCACCGTGATCTTCGGCCACTTCGCCAAGATCCCCACCGACGGCGCGCCCTACGCGCTGTTCGCGGGCAGCGCGGTCGTCCTGTGGACCTACTTCGCCGAAGCGGTCCGGCGCAGCGCCAACGGCCTCGTGGCGGAGGCCGAACTCATCCGCAAGATCTACTTCCCGCGGCTGGTCATCCCGCTCGCCACGGTGATCTCGCCGATGGTCGATTTCGCCATCGCGCTGGCCGTCATGCTGGCCCTGATGGTCTGGTACGGCGTGGTGCCGGACTGGCACCTCGTGCTGGCCGTCCCGACCCTGATCGTCACGGCGATGCTCGCCCTCGGCGTGAGTCTGTGGCTCGGCCCGATCAATGTCCGCTTCCGGGACGTCAAGCATACGCTGCCGTTCCTGATCCAGATCTGGATGTACGCCTCGCCGATCGTCTACGCGTCGAGCATCGTGCCCGCCTCGGTGCGCTGGCTCTACGCACTCAATCCCATGGTCGGCCTGATCGAGGCGTTCCGGTTCGCCGTCCTCGGCGGGACGCCGCCCGACGCCTTCGCGATCACGGTCTCGGTCACGGCTGCGTTCGTCCTGCTCGTCAGCGGACTGATCTTCTTCCAGCGCATGGAGCGCTCCTTCGCGGATGTAATCTGATGTCGATGGCAATCAGCGTACAAGATATCGGCAAGCAGTACTGGCGCGCGCCGCGAGCCGCGCACCAGAACTCCCTGCGCGACGCCCTCAGCGAGGGCGTCCGGGGCCTCCTGTCCCGCCGCTCCGAGGCGCGCCCGGCACGGGAATCCTTCTGGGCGCTCAGGGACGTCAGCTTCGGCATCAAGCACGGTGAGAATGTCGGCATCATCGGCCTGAACGGCGCCGGCAAGAGCACGCTCCTCAAGCTGCTCTCACGGATCGCCGCCCCCACCACCGGCCGCATCCGCCTCGAGGGTCGGGTCGGTGCCCTGCTCGAAGTCGGCACCGGCTTCCACAGAGAGCTGACCGGCCGGGAGAACATCTTCCTGTACGGCTCGATCCTGGGCATGGGCCGGCAGGAGATCGCCGACAAGTTCGACGCGATCGTCGCGTTCTCGGAGATCGGAGACTTCATCGATACGCCGGTCAAACGCTACTCGAGCGGCATGTATGTCCGGCTGGCCTTCTCGGTCGCGGCCCATCTCGAGCCCGACATCCTGCTCCTGGATGAAGTCCTGGCCGTCGGAGACTACGCCTTCCAGAGAAAATGCATGGACTTCGCCCATCGCCTGCAAGCGAGCGGCGCCACCATCCTGATCGTGTCGCACAACATGTTCAGCGTGAAGACGATGTGCAAGCGCGTGATCTACATCAAGAACGGGACGGTGGCCTATGACGGGCCCGTGGATGCGGGCCTCAAAATCTACGAGCAGGACAGCTACCTGTCCCATCCCTCGTGGTACAGACCCGAACAGTCGAGCCAGGACTTCCGGATCACCGGCGTCGAGATCTTCGACGCGGCCGGAGAGGGCAAGACGGTCTTCTCCCACGGCGAGCGGATGCGGATCCGCATGCGGTATGCGGCCGATCTGCCGATCCACGACGCGAACGTCTCCTGCTCCTTCACCCGCGCCGACGAGACCCATTGCTGCACGTTCAGCACGCTGCTCGACGCGGCACCGGTGCCGGTGATCGCCGGTACGGGGACGATCGAGCTGCTGACACCGCCGCTCCGGCTCACCGCGGACGATTACCGGGTGTCGATCTCCGTGCGCCGCAAGGGCTTCGACACGATCGCCGACGCCAAGATCGGCGCCCGGTTCCACGTTCAGCACCCGGATCTCGATCCGTACATCTTCGGCATCTTCCACGAAGAAGGTCACTGGACCTTCGGCAGGTAGACTTATCGGGAAGGCAAAGAACCATGAGCACGGTCGATGTCGTCGTCCCCTGCTACAATTACGGCCGCTACCTCCGCGCATGCGTCGACAGTATCCTGACGCAGCGCGATGTGGACGTCCGGATTCTCATCATCGACGACATGTCGAACGACTCATCCGAAGAGGTGGGACGGGCCCTGGCCCGGGAGGATGCCCGCGTCACCTATCGGCGCCACACGGTCAACCAGGGACATATCAAGACTTCAACGAAGGAATCATCGACTGGGCCACGGCCGACTACACGCTGCTGCTTTCGGCCGACGACATGCTGACGCCCGGGGCGCTCGCCCGCGCGGCGCAGGCGCTGAACCGGCATCCCGAAGCGGGGCTCGTCTGCGGGATGGCGGTGTCCCAGGCCGGCGACGTGGAGCCGGTGGCCGTCGCCGACGCATCGGACCCGGAATGCCGGCTCGTCCCGGGGCGCACGTTCATCAAGCGCTTCTGCGACTTCGGAAACCAGTTCGCGTCCCCGGTCGTGATCGTCCGCACATCCGTCCAGCATCGTCTCGGCGGTTACAATCCGAAGATGCGGCACACCTCCGACATGGAGATGTGGATGCGCTTCGCGTGCCATGGGCCCGTGGTCATCCTGAATGCAAAGCAGGCCTATTACCGCTGGCATAACCAGAACATGAGTTCTCATTACTATGCACAGGCGATCAGCGATCGCCGTGAACAGATGGAAACCTGCCGCGTCATCCTGCAGGAGCAGGGAGACAGGATCCCCGAGCTTCAGGGATGGGTGGCCGCGATGCAGCGGCGGATCGGACGCGAACTCCTGATCACGGCGAGCAACTCCTTCACCCTGCATCACGACGACGACTGGAAGGAGATCCTCGCAGCTGCAGCGGAGTTCGATCCGCACCTGCTCCTGCGGCGCGACTGGTGGAAGCTCGCCCTGAAGCGGGTGATCGGTCGTTCGGCGCTCCATACCTTCCGCAGGCAGCTGCACCGATCGAACGGACGGTCGATCCGGGAGTGTCGTCTCGACTGGACGAACCATGGCGAGGTCACCGGCTGGTGGCCCGCCTGAACATCCTGTCGCGGACGGTGCCTTCTCGGCGCCGCATGTCAGCACAGGTGCAATCGAGCGGAGGACGACGTGCAGAGGCCCGTCATAAACGTCGCATTCGGCATCGATCAGTCGTACATCCCACAACTTCGTGTGGTCATGCGCTCGATCGAGACACGAAACGAACGCAACCCGCTGCGGTTTTTCGTCTTCCATGACGGCATCGACGCGGCCAGCCGAGCCCAGGTTTCGACCCAACGCGCCACGATCGAGTGGATTCAGATCTGCGATCCGGTCCTGCTCGGGTTCGACGCCCATCGCCCGAGCATGAGTCGGGCGACGTATTTCCGGTTGATGATCCCGCGATTTATGCCGCCTGACGTCAGCCGTGCGATCTATCTCGATTCCGATCTCATCCTTCAAAGCGACATCGCCGAACTCTGGGACTTCGACCTCGGCGCCCATGCGCTCGGAGCCGTGGTCGATGCCGGCCTCAACCCGCGCGACTTCGCCGCGCGGTACGGCCTGCCGGCCCAGGGCCGATACTTCAACGCGGGCGTGCTCCTGCTGGATGTCCAGAAACTCAGAGCGGACCAGAGCTTCGATCACACGATCGCGCTCCTTGCAAGCAACGTCTACGATTACGACGATCAGGATGCGTTGAACATCAGCTTCTGGAACCGCTGGACCAGCATTCCACCAGACTGGAACTTCCAGCGCAATTTCCTCTACGAGAAGTTCGCAACGTGGACCGCCCTGACCCGGAGCGCCCCGCGGCCGAAGATCATCCACTTCACCGACGCGACCAAACCCTGGCGCCGCGACGAATGGCATCCTCTGGCGTGGCTTTACCTGAAGGAGCTGCGCGGTGCCGAGTTCGGCCTGAGCCTCCTGCGCAATGCGGGCATCGGCTTCAAGACCCGGCTCAAATGGCGTCTGCGCTGGCTGCTGTGGAATTTTAGATGCTTCTGCAGATGGAACCTCGGCCTCCAATAGCGAAGCCGGCCTTCTCCTGAGTTTCTCGGAAGCGTGCCGGCGCCGAACGCGCCGACGCGGCCCCGGTCGAACCCCGACACGTCACGGCGCCCGACATGAAGCTGACCTACTTTGCCGGCGATCCGCCGAACTTCGGGGATGAACTCAACCCGCTGGTCTGGAGCGCGATGCTTCCGGACGGCTTTCTGGATGATCGCGAGGAGGCGCTGTTCCTCGGGATCGGCTCGATCATCCAGGACATCTACCCGAGATCGGCAAGAAAATACGTTATCGGGTCCGGCTACGGCGGCTATTCGGCGATGCCGGACGTGCATGACGGATCCTGGGACGTCCTGTTCGTCCGTGGCCCCGGGACCGCGCGGCGCCTCGGCCTCCCGGCGGAGCGGGCGATCTGCGATCCAGCCGTCCTGCTGCGCCTGCTGCCGCTGCCGGAGGCCGCGTCGGGCATCACGGTCGCCTTCATGCCGCATTACGAAAGCCTGGAGCGTGGCTTCTGGCAGGTGGCCTGCCGGATGGCGGGCGTCACGCTGATCGATCCCCGGGACGATGTCGGGCGGATCCTGTCCCAGATCAGGGGCGCCAGGCTCCTCATCACCGAGGCGATGCACGGCGCCATCGTCGCCGATGCCCTCCGCACGCCCTGGATCGCCGCCAAGCCGCTCCATCACTCGCATCGCATGAAGTGGCGGGACTGGTCCGAGTCCCTCGAGATCGACCTGCGCCCGCATGCCTTGCTGCCGAGCAACATCCGCGAGATGTATCACGCCGTTTGGCCCAACGCCGAAGTCTGGCGCGCGGCGCGTTCGAGCACGATGCCGACTCTCAAGCCCGTCAATCAGATGCTGACCTGGATCGCCGCGAAGCGTCTGCAGCAGCTGTCGCATGCGGAGCCGCAGATGAGCCGCGACACCCGGCTGGATGCGGCCGTCGACGGAGTCGCCTCTGCCATAGATCGGTTCGTTCGGTCCCGCGGCGGTTCGGGCCTGCGCGCGACCGGGCGGGCACCGGCTTCGGCCCGTTCCGCGTCGATGCGGTCGATGCGCTTGACGGCGTGAGGGCGGCCGCGGGGGCGATCCCGCCGATCCCCGTGACGGCCCGGCTGGCGTCCGATCAGATCGGCCGATGCATCGAGGCCATCTGAACCAGCGCCCTTCGGCAATCCCGGCGCGCGACCAGATGATAGGTCGCGCGGACCGGGAAGACCCTCAGCGCTCCGACGATGGCCCTGAAGGCCCGGCGCTTCTGGCCGCGCGAGGCTGCGGCGATCATGATCGTGACGAAATACCAGTAAAAGTGCTGCAGCGTGCTTTGATACGCCCTGAGGAAACGCGAGGGCGAGGGC
>NZ_BACT01000800.1:0-5028 GCF_000333255.1 Methylobacterium sp. B1
GAGAACACGCTGGCGGCGGCCCGGGCGGCGGTCGCGGGCGGCTTCGCCATCGAGTGCGACGTCCAGTTGAGTGCCGACGGCGAGGCGATGGTGTTCCACGACGCCGCCCTCGGCCGCCTCACGACGGCGCGCGAGGCGGTGGCCGAACGGTCGGCCGCCGAACTCGGGACGCTCAAAGTCGCCGGGTCCGCGGAGACGATCCCGACGCTGCCGGCCTTCCTGGCGGCAGTGGCCGGGGTCGTGCCGGTGGTGATCGAGGTGAAGTCCCGCTACGACGGCGACCTGCGGCTTGCGACCCGCACCGCCGAGGTCGCCGCGGCCTATGCCGGGCCGGTGGCGCTGAAATCCTTCGACCCGCAGGTGGTCGCGGCCCTGCGCGATCTCTGCCCTGCCACGATCCCGCGGGGCATCGTGGCGGAGACGACGCAGGACGATCCCGTCTACGCGGCGCTGACGCCCTCGCTCCGCCGGTCGCTCTCCGACCTGCTGCACTTCGCCGAGACCCGGCCCGACTTCCTGTCCTGGCGGGTGGACGACCTGCCCTGCGCGCCGACCTATCTCTGCCGGCTGCTCGGACGGGTCCCGGTGATGACCTGGACGGTCCGGACCGAGGAGCAGCGCGCCCGGGCCGCCGCACACGCGGACCAGATGGTGTTCGAGGGATTCGTCCCGTAAATTTTCCTAAGGCCCGTCCGATTCGTCACGACGAAGACCGCCATGACCGTTTCGAGTGAATCGCGCACACGGTTCGTGCGGCTCTGCGGCGGGCTCGCCCTCGCCGCGACCCTGCTCTCCCCGGTGCCCGCCGCTGCGGCCGACCCGTGCGAGGGCACGACCCAGGCGGATCTCAACGCCTGCGCGGGTGCCGATTACCGGACCGCCGATACGGCGTTGAACGCCGTCTATGGGCAGTTGATGAAGAAGGTCGGTCCGAAGACGAAGGACGCCCTGCGGGGCGCCCAGAAGGCCTGGCTGTCGTACCGGGACGCGACCTGCTTCCTCGAGACCATGGGTTTCGACGGGGGCTCGGCCTACGCGATGGAATACAACGGCTGCCTGAAGGGCCTGACCGACGCGCGGACCAAGATCCTGAAGGGATATCTCGACTGCAAGCCGGAGGACGTGTCCTGCGTGGGCCGGCTCGGGGAGTGAGCGCGGGCCGCGACGGCGGCGTCCCGTTCGGGTCTCAGGCCCGTTTCCGCGCCGTCGCGCACGCCGTCGAGCAAGCCGTCGAGGAAGCGCGCGACGGCGGGTCCGGCGCGCGCAGCGGGTGACGGCGGCGGCCATCTGACAAGGCAGCCATGGCTGCCGTGCGCATCCGCCCGCTTGCTCCCTGCGGGGCACGGGCTAGATTCCGGCCCATGAAGCAAGCACCCGGGCCGACGCCGGAGACCGCCGCACTCACCGTGCGGGCGCTTCCCGGATTGAAGGAGATCGGCGCCGCGGATTGGGATGCCTGCGCCTTCTCGGCCGAGACGCTGGCGGCGGGCGACGAGACCCACAATCCCTTCCTGTCGCACGCCTTCCTGTCGGCGCTGGAGGATTCGGGCTGCGTCTCCCGCAGGACCGGCTGGCTGCCGCTCCACATCTCGGTCGAGCGCGACGGCGAGCGCCTCGGCGTGGCGCCCTGCTACCTGAAATCCCACAGCCAGGGCGAGTACGTGTTCGATCACGGCTGGGCCGACGCCTATGAGCGGGCCGGCGGCGCCTACTACCCGAAGCTGCAAGTCAGCGTGCCGTTCACGCCGGTGACCGGCCCCCGCTTCCTGATCGCGCCGGGCGCCGATCCCGACGAGGCCACCGCCGGCCTCGTCGCGGGCCTGCGGGCGCTGCGGAGCGAGACCAAGGCCTCCTCGATCCACGTCACCTTCATGCGCGAGGCCGAGTGGGAGCGGGCCGGCGCCGCCGGCTTCCTGCAGCGCACCGACCAGCAGTTCCACTGGCAGAACGACGGCTACGCCACCTTCGACGACTTCCTGGCCGCCCTCGCCTCGCGCAAGCGCAAGACCATCCGCAAGGAGCGCCGCGACGCCCTCGCGCCCGGGATCACCGTGGAGCACCTCACCGGCGCGGACATCACCGAGGCCCATTGGGACGCGTTCTACGCCTTCTACATGGACACGGGCTCCCGGAAATGGGGACGGCCCTACCTCAACCGCCGCTTCTTCTCGCTCCTGTCCGAGCGCATGGCCGACCGGGTGCTCCTCGTGATGGCCAAGCGCGCGGGCACCTACATCGCCGGGGCCATCAACCTCATCGGCGACACGGCGCTCTACGGGCGCAACTGGGGCTGCATCGAGGACCACCCCTTCCTGCATTTCGAGATCTGCTACTATCAGGCGATCGACTTCGCGATTGCCCGAGGCCTGAAGCGGGTCGAGGCGGGCGCCCAGGGCGAGCACAAGCTCGCCCGCGGCTACCGGCCGGTCCTGATGCATTCGGCCCACGACATCGCCGACCCGGCCCTGCGCCGCGCGGTGGCCGATTACTTGCAGCGGGAGCGCGCCCACGTCGCCGAGGCGGTGGACGTCCTCGACACGTTGACGCCGTTCCGGCGCACGGACGAGGGCGGTGCCTGCGACGGCGCTGCGCCTTCCGAAACCTCGCCCTCCAAGACGTCAGCCCCCGAGAGTCCGTAAGACATGAGCCCGATCGACCGCATCCAGACCTATGCCGACGAGCTGACGGCCCTGCGCCGCGACCTGCACGCCCATCCGGAGCTCGGCTTCGAGGAGGTGCGCACCGCCGGCATCGTCGCCGACCTCCTCGAGACCTTCGGCTGCGAGGTGCATCGCGGCGTTGGCGGCACCGGCGTGGTGGGACTGCTCAAGGGCCGCACCGACAACGGCCGCCGGATCGGCCTGCGCGCCGACATGGACGCCCTGCCCATCGAGGAGGAGACCAACCTCCCCTATCGCTCGACCTATGCCGGCAAGATGCACGCCTGCGGCCATGACGGCCACACCACGATGCTGCTGGGCGCGGCGCGCTACCTCGCCGAGACCCGCGACTTCGACGGCACCGCGGTGTTCGTGTTCCAACCGGCCGAGGAGGGCCGCGGCGGCGCCCGGGCCATGCTGAAGGACGGGCTGTTCGAGCGCTTCCCCTGCGACGAGATCTACGGCCTGCACAACCAGCCGGGCGGCGGCCACGGCATGATCAAGCTGCGGCCGGGGCCGATCATGGCGGCGGCGGACTTCTTCGACATCCACATCCGCGGCAAGGGCATCCACGCGGCCCAGCCGCACCGGGGCGTCGATCCGATCATCATCGCCACCGGCCTCGCCCAGGCCTTGCAGTCGATCGTGTCGCGCAACGCCGATCCGCTGAAATCCATCGTGCTGTCGATCACCCGGATCGAGGCGGGCTCCGCCTACAACGTCATCCCGGAGACGGCCCATCTCGCCGGCACGATCCGCACCTTCGACAAGGAGATCCGGGCCCTCGCCGGCGCCCGCATGCGCGAGCTGGCGGCGGGCTTCGGCGCGGCCTACGGCGCCGAGGTCACGGTCGACCTGCAGGACGTGTTCTCCGTGTTGGAGAACGCCCCCGAGCAGGCGGCCGCCGCCACGGAGGTCGCCACCGAGCTGCTGGGCGCCGACATGGTCGAGGCGAATGTCGTGCCGAAGATGGGCAGCGAGGACTTCGCCGACATGACCATGGCGGTGCCCGGCGCCTATGTCTGGCTCGGCGCCAATCCGGGTCCCGGCCTGCACAATGCCGGCTACAACTTCGACGACTCGATCATCCCGATCGGCAGCGCCTTCCTCGCCCGGATGGTGGAGCGGCGCACCGCCGCCTGACGCCCGGCGGCCCCCGCCGTCCGGAGCTGTCCGGATGGCGGGCGATGATGGGTCTGGGCGCAGGCGACCGTCGACAGACCGACCGATCGGTGCGATTCTTGACGCAACCAGCCCGCGAACCAACACGGGCCGTGATGGGAGGGCGCCATGTCACCGGAGATACGGGAATCCCGCGCGGCGCTGATCCTGCTCGCCGCCTCGGTGGGAGCGGTTCTGATTTTCGGCGCGTTCACGCTGCTCACGCAACTCGGGTGACGTGCTGCCGGGATTGCAACTTGGGCGGGTCGTTAGGCGAGCGCAACGAAGTGGACCCGCTGCCGGAAAAAGAGAATCGTGATGGAGGCTCAGTCGCGTACCGGGATAGATGCCTCGCTATGGGTTGAGTTAACTGCTCATTAATTCTATCAAAGGTTGTATGTCTCCGGCGAATGCGTGCATGCGGCACGCCGGAATCGGAGATCGCCCATGATTGCCGACGCGATCCAAGATCCCCGTCCTCGGCCCGTCGATCTCGCGGCCGCGCTGAACGCGTCCGGGATCATCGGTGCGTGGTCCTGGTCGCCGCGGGACGAGCGGTGCATCCTCGATGCCGGCGCCGCCGACGTTCTGGCCGGGGATTCCGGGCTCGCCGGGCGTCCGCTCCCGCTCTCGGTCGCCAAGGCCTGCGTTCATCCCGAGGACCGGCCGGCCGTGGTGCGGCAGTTCAAGGCGGTGCGCGCGCGCGGCGGCCTGTTCGTGGCCGAGTACCGGACGCTGTCGCCCTCCGGCCAGGTCCGCCGGATCCTCGATCGCGGTCGCATTCCGGCGGGCGCGTCGAGCCGGCGCCTCGGACACGGCATCATCATCGACGTGACCGATGCGTCGCCGCCCGCGGCTGCGGCGGCGGAGCCCGCGGACGCGCTCACGCAGGCGGTGGATCGGGCCCTCGAATGCCGCGACGCCCTGGAAGGGGTGGCGGATACCGAGCTTCAGCTCCTCGTCGACATGCTGCTGCTGCACCTGGGCCGGCACATCGCCAAGGCTTCCACGACCGGTGCGCGCGGTCGCGGCCACTGAGCCGGGCCGGCCCGGCTCACTGCACCAGAACGGCCTGGCTGCAGAGGGTGCCGTCGACATCGAGATCGGCGTAGCCGAGGCGCAGGCCGAGGCTGCGCAGCACGTTGTCGAGCACGAGGTCGATCGCGGGCGCCACGGCGCCCAGGGTCGTCGTCAGGGCCGACTGGAG
>NZ_BACT01000799.1:0-2727 GCF_000333255.1 Methylobacterium sp. B1
GCCGGTTCTGACGAAGCCGGCATTCTGCCGGTAGGCCGCCCGCAGCCCGTAGACCAGATCGAACAGCACGTCCGCCGGGCTGGCGGACGGGAAGGCCCCGGCCGCCCCCGTGGCGATCGTGCCGAGCTTGCCCGGCACCCAGGCGGCATTGGGTACCGTGTCGTAGCTGAGGAAGCCCCGTGGGCGGCTCGCGCCGTTGCCGGACACGAAGGCGACGCCCTCCTGCTCGGCGAAGGCGGTCTCCACCTCGGCCGAGAGCCACGCGTCGAGATCCACCACGGCATCGTCGAGAAGCGTCTGGGTGGCGGCGGGCATCGCGTAGAGTTCCATGGCGGGGAACGCGATCTCCGACAGGGCCGGCGCGGCGGTCTCCGGTCGTGGCGCGGTCTCGGCGGCCCAGCCGGTGACCGGCGCGCCCACCGAGACCGCCCGCTTGTACTGGGATCCCGAAATCTGCTGCACGCTGGCGATCGACCGGATCGGCGAGACCTGGACGAGGCGCGTCAGCACGGTGCGCTCGATCGTGTCGGGGACGAGGTAGCCGCCATCCGGCCCGGAGCCGGCCGACAGGGCCTTGGCCTCCAGGCGCTTCAGGCCGCCGCTCTCGCCGGCCCGGACGTAGAGATCGAAGGCGGCTTTGTGCTCGTGCGCGGCCCCCGCCTCGCGGATGTCCGACTGCCCGAGGTGCGGCCGGGCCCGCTCCAGGGCGATCCGGTCGAGGCGGGTGCGGGCGGCGTCGAGAGCCGCGTCGATCCGGGCGAGCTTCTCCTCCGTGAGCACGTCTGCGCCGAGGCGGCCCTCGATCTGGTCGATCCGGGCGTCGTTCGTCTCCTTGAAGGCCGCGAAGGCGGCGGCGAGCTCGTCGAGGGCCGAGCGGACCGGGCCGCCCTCGGGGTGCGCGGCCTTGTTCTCCAGGAGTGGCAGGCCGCTCTTCGTCGCGAAGGCGGGATCGGTGTTCAGGGTCTGGGCGTCCATCGTGAGCCTCGTCGGCGGGGTGAAAGTCAGGACCGCGCGGCCAGCCGAGGCCGGGCGGCGGGTCTGGCGGTGCGGAGCGGTGCGATCAGGCCGGCGAGGCCGCGGATCGCGTCGGCCTCCGGATCCGGCTCGGGGCTGGGGCTCGCCCTCGCCCCCGGCTGCAGCGGGAAGGTCACGAGCGAGATCTCCCAGAGTTCGACCTGCTGGAGCCGGCGCTCGCCGCCGGCGCCCTTCCGGGCGCGCAGCGTGCGGAAGCCGATCGACAGCCCGTCGAGGCCGCCGCCGCGCATCAGGGCGTCGACCTCCCGGGCGCGCTGCACCGCGAGGTTGAGCTGGCCTTCCGCGAACAGGCCGCGGCCATCCTCGCGCAGGGCGAGCCACCGGCCGATCGGCTCGGCGGGATCGTGCTGGAACAGGAGCCGCACCCCCGCGGCCCCACGCCGGGCGAGGCTCACCGCGAAGGCGCCGGGCACCACCACGTCGCGGCCCAGATCAGGCACGCCGAAGAGGCTGGCATAGCCGGAGAAATGCCCGTCCATGGGGGGATCCTCGCGTGAAGCGGGTCGTGAGGGGACGTTCGGAACTGCCACGGGCCCTCCCTCCCCCGCGCCGGGAGGAGGGAGACCTGCGCCTCACCGGGAACCCGGCTCCTGCGGCATCGCGGGCGGGTAGCCCACCGCCTCGCGCTTCTCCGCCACCGACAGGAAATCGGCGGCCTCGACCCGGCGCCACAGGGATTCCCGCTCCACCGCCAGCGCCTCGATCCGATCGAGGTCCGGCTCCAGGTCGACGGGGCCGAAGGCGGGCTCCAGCCAGCCGGCCAGCGCCTGCGCGGTGCGGGTGGCGAGGGGGATCAGGGTCTGGCGGTAGAGGGCGCGGTTGGCCTCGGCGTAGTTGGCGTGGGTGTTGTCGCCGGGCAGCCCCAGCAGCAGCGGCGGGACGCCGAAGGCCAGGGCAATCTCCCGGGCCGCCGCGTTCTTGGCCGCGACGAAATCCATGTCCCGCGGCGACAGCGCCAGGGGCTTCCAGTCCAGGCCGCCCTCCAGCAGCAGGGGACGGCCGGCATTGGCGGCCCCCTGGTAATTCGCCTCCAGCTCCGCCTTCAGCCGGTCGAATTGCGGTTCGGACAGCGACGCCCCGGCGAAGACCAGGGCCCCGGACGGCCGGGCGGCATTGTCGAGGAGCGCCTTGTTCCAGGCGCTCGCGGCGTTGTGGATGTCGAGGGCCGCGGCGGCGGCCGCGATCGGGGCGAGGCCGCCGGTCTCGTCGTCCGGGTGGAACAGCGCCAGCGCCAGGATCGGCGCCACGGCGGCCCCGGGTTCGGGCAGATCGAACCGGCGGCTGCGGCCGCCCGCCGTGTAGAGATAGGCCGTCGGCCAGCCGTCCGGGCCCGGCAGCATCCGCATGCGCCCGGGCCGGAGAGCCTGGAGCGCCGCGATCCGCCTGTCGAGGCTCACCGCCTCGAGATAGGCCGTGCCGCCGAGCAGGAGGTCGGCATAGACGGTTTCAAGCAGGTGCGTGCCGCTCTCCCGGGGGTTCGGCCGCGCCAGCAGCGCCAGGAGGTCGCCCGCCCGCTCGGCCCCGGGGCCGGTGGCGATCAGCGGCAGGCTCGCGGTGCTCTCGGCGACGAGCCGCACCGCCCGGTGGACCACCGGGTTGGCCTGGTAGCCGGCCCGGGCGAGGGCCGCCGGATCGCNGGGCGTCCAGCTGGCCCGTCCCTCGGCATAGAGGGCGAAAGCCGGGGCCGCGGCG
>NZ_BACT01000798.1:0-1102 GCF_000333255.1 Methylobacterium sp. B1
CGCCGACCACGAGCGTCGCGGCTGCCGTCATGCGGCCCTGGCGGCGGACCAGCTCGGCGAGCAGGAAGCGGTTGGCCTGTGCCTGGGCGGCGCTGTAGCGCTGGAGCGTCGCCGCGCTGACGGCGTAGTGGACGAACACGACGAATTGCTGGATCCGCGTCGCCGCGAAGTAGACCCCGACCTCCGCCGGGCTCACCAGGGCACCGAGCACGATGACGTCGACGAAGGTGAAGCCGGCATTGGCGAGGTCGATGGCGGCGATCGGCAGGCTCGTCCCCAGCCAAGCCCGCCACCGGTAGCGGTGCGGCCCGGCCGGCAGACTCCGCCGAAGCCGCGCGGCGAGCAGGGCAGCCTGCAGGCCCGTGGCACCGGCGGCGGCGATCAGCATGCAGGCCATCGCCACCTCGGCGCGGGGCGGCGCGCCGAGCAGGATCGCCGCGATCATGCAGCCCATCATCAGGGTCTGGCGCAGGAGGTAGGGCGGCGCGATGGCGAGCCCGACCCAGTTCTGGCTGCGGGCCACGCCCTCGAGGTAATCCTGGAGCGCGAAGAGCGGCATCACGCCGAGCGCGACCGCGATCGGGGCCCAATAGGCCGGGGCGAACAGGTCCGGTTCGAGCATCAGCAGGGCCGCACCGAGCCCCGCGATGGCGAGGGCCGCACCGCCGGTCACCAGGGCGCCGGCCCGGATATAGCCCCGCGCGAGGTCGAGATCGCCCTGCGCCTGATCGCCCGGCACGAACCGGCAGGCGCCCTGCGACAGGCCAAGGGTCAGGGTATGGCCGAGCATCGCGGTCCAGACCCAGACCGAGGCGAAGATCCCGTAGGCGTCCCAGCCCATCATCCGGGCCGCGAGCACCTGGGCGCCGTAGGCGAAGCCGGCTGCTCCCACGCGGATCGCGAAGACCGTGAGGGCCGCCCGCTGGGGACCGGTCTTCAGAGCCCGGAGGTGCCGGAACGCGCGGAGAGGGAGAGCCGTGGCTGACACTACGCGCTCCGCGCCCGTCCTGAACTCGGCGGGAGGCCGATCTCTGGCCGTCCGGTCTAGCCCGGGGCGCGTTGCGGCTCGGTTAAGGGCGGCTGGGCCGGGGCCGCCTTGGGT
>NZ_BACT01000797.1:0-1112 GCF_000333255.1 Methylobacterium sp. B1
CGCCGTAGACGCGGCGCGCTTCTTCCGCGAACCACAGCACGTAGGCCGCCGACATGGCGACCTCGCCGCGGGACTCGGTCAGCGACTTGCCCTGCTCGGCGGTGAGGATCTGGGCGAGGTCCTCCTGATGCTCGGTGACGAGCGCCGCGAGCTTGCGCAGCAGCACGGCGCGCTCGTTGGCGGTCTTGGCGCGCCAGGCCGGGTAGGCCGCGTAGGCGGCCTTGATCGCCTGGGCCGTCTCAGCGGCTCCGGCATTCGGCACCCGGGCGATCAGGGCGCCGGTCGCCGGGTTGGTGACGTCGATGCTGCCGGAGCCGGCCTTCGACCATGTGCCGCCGATCAGGCAGGCATCGACCAGCAGGGCGCGGTCCGTCAGGGCGGGGGTCTCGAACTCAGGCATCCAACGGTTCCTTCGGCGGCTGCGATCTGTCGGGCTGGGACAGGCCGGGGCGCGGCTTGAGGGGCACGCTCTGGGCGGTGTTCCGCGCCTGCGCCTCGGCTTTGGTCTCGAACACATGGGGAGCCAGATCGCGGCTCGCCAACGAGGCGCCGAGTTTCAATCGCAGGAACGCGCTCGTGGTGTACCGCGACGCGGTCTCGTAATAGCGGTTCTCGAGATAGGCGATCGCCGAGAAATAGGCGTCGCTCACCGTCGGGTCGATCTCGAACCCGTCGTAATTGGCGATCAGGTGGACCTTGCGGCCGATCTCCTGGCAGGCGCGCTCGTATTCCCGGCGCACCAGCTCGACATCGTCGATGGTCCGCACCTGGAAACCCTCCAGGTTCGAGAACAGGATGTTGCGCTCCGGGTCGTAGCTGATCCGCTCCGACAGCGAGAGGCCCAGCAGCCAGGGCTCCAGGGCCATCACGGCCTCGCGGAACAGGCGCGGATCCATCGGTTTCGGGTCCTGCACGATGGGCGCGAAACCCATCTGGCCCAGGATGTCCCGCGCGACGTCGATGCCCGGCGCGACCTCCACGAGCTCCATGCCGGCCCGCGTCCGCCGGAAGACGCAGCGCTCGGTCACGTAGAGCACCGGCTGGCCGCGCTCGGCCGCGTAGGCCCAAGGGAAGGTCACCTGCTCCACCGCGGCGATGAACTCCGGGAGCGC
>NZ_BACT01000796.1:0-921 GCF_000333255.1 Methylobacterium sp. B1
GACCGCTGCCCTCTGCAGTTCCTCGGCCGCCGTCCAGCCCGATGCCACGACTCGGCGCGGCACCGCCTTCACGTCGTGGAGGGCCAAGTACCGGGCGACATCCTCGATCTCTGAAGCGTCCTCGCCATCGTTGACCCGCACCACCTCGACCGTCTCCGCACGCCTGAGCAACGGCATCGCGTCCCATACGGCCCTGCGGGTCTGCGGAGAGCTCTTCCACCCGACGACGATGCGCTTCGCCTCCATTCGCTCGACGCCGGGCGGTACGACCAGAACCGGACGGCCCAGCTCCATCAGAACGTCCCCGAGGTCGACCGCAGCCCCGAGGGACACTCCCTCGTTCTGCGCGTAGCGACCGACGACGACGAGGTCTGCGGCCCGCGCCTGCTGCTCCAGAAAGCGGACGGGATGGTCGAGATCCGAGCGCCACTCGACGCGGTCGCTGCGGCAGGCGGCCTCCCGGAAGATCTGTTCGAAGCCTGCGAGTCTCGTAAGGGCGGCTTGGCGGATGTCCTCGATGGCCGAGCCCATGGGCACGGCGGTCTCGCCATAGCCCCGCGGATAATCCGGCACGCATGCGGCCACGCCGACGAGGCGCGTGCCCAGGCGATGCGCGAGATCCGCAGCGAGTCGTATGCGTTGCGCGGCGTGCAGCCCGTCATCGACCGCGACCATGAGGCTAGCGTACGACATGCGGATATCCTGCGACCGGGAACGGAATACCCACCCACAATGCGGTCGCGGTTTCCGCAGAGCCTTGATCCATCTCAAGACCCGGACGACCCAGCATCTTGCGCTGGATCAAGGCGACCACGCGCCTTCTGGGCCACCCGTCGTGTCTCGCTTGCGGCACGGGAAGGGGCGCCATGGGCTACGCGAATATCCTCGTCGCCCTCGACCTCAGCGAGGACGCTCCGGACC
>NZ_BACT01000795.1:0-1287 GCF_000333255.1 Methylobacterium sp. B1
CGGCGATGGCGACGTGGTCGAAGGCGTGCTTGAGGTTCGCCGGGTAGACGCAGACCGCGTAGAGGGCGAGGCCGAGCGCGGCCGCCCGGCGGAACCGGCCCGTCAGCAGGCCGACGGCGCCGGCGATCTCGCACAGGCCGGTCGCCAGGATGACGAGCCGCGGCTGCGGCACCCAGTCGGGCATCAGCGGCAGCATCGCGTCGGTCGCCACGAGATGCACCACCCCGATGAAGGCGTAGAGGGCCGCGAGCCCGTAGCGGAGCCGGCGGCGGCCCGTCTCGACCGCTTGCCCGGTCACGCGACGGACTCCTCCGCCACCCCGCAGGCGCGGGCCACCGACTCGCGGAGCGCCGCCCTGAGGCGGACAACCGCCGGGTGCCCGAGGCTGGCGAAGGCCGTCTCGCCCACCGCCGTCACGGGGGCGAGGAGCCGCAGGGAATTGGTCAGGAACACGGCCTCGGCGCCCATCAGGTCGGGCAGGCTCAGCGACCGCTCCTCCGCCCGGAGCCCGCATCCGGCGGCGAGCGCCAGGATCTCCGCCCGCACGATCCCGGCGAGGACGCCGTCGGTCAGCGGCGGCGTCACCAGGATCTCCCCGAACAGGCCGAACAGGTTGCCGGTGCCCGCGCATGCGACGCGTCCCCGGGTGTTGCAGAACAGCGCCTCGTCGAACCCAGCCGCGGCGGCGTCGCGGGCGGCCAGCACCGCGTCGCCGTAGCCCAAGGTCTTCAGCCGGGCGGCCGGGGACGTGTCGTTGCGGGCGATCGAAGTCGGCCACAGGCGCAGGGGCGCGAAGGCCGCGCTGCGGGCGCTCGGCGCCGCGGTGGCGAACAGGGTCGGGCTCGGATCCTCCGGCGGCTTCAGGCCGCGCGGGCCGGAGCCGCGGGTGAGGGTGGTGCGGATCGCGAGCCGCTCCCCGGTCCCGCCCCCCGCGCCGGCCAGCGCCCGCATGGCCTCCCGGATCCGGTCCGGCGCGGCGGGGATCCCCAGCGCGTCCGCGGAGGTCACGAGCCGGGCGATGTGCGCCTCCGCGAAGGCGACCCGGCCGCCCAGCGCCAGCGCCGTGTCGAACAGGCCGTCGCCCAGCGTCAGGCCGCGGTCGGTGAGGTCCAGCGGCGCGGTCGTCCCCGCGACGAGGGCGCCGTCACGCCACAGCATCGCGCTGTCCCTCCCGCCAGGCCCGGGCCAGCCCCAGAAAATTGGCGAACAGGGCGTGGCCGCCCTCGGTCAGGACCGATTCCGGGTGGAACTGGATGCCGTAGGTCGGGTGGGTCCGGTGCGACAGGG
>NZ_BACT01000794.1:0-6267 GCF_000333255.1 Methylobacterium sp. B1
GCCACGGTGTGCCCGAGGCGGCGCTGTCCGGGATCGGCCGCGATCTTCCTCCGGGCGTCCTCGGCCGTGCCCGGCCTGACTACCGCGCCCTCCTGGCCGGGGCTGCCGTCTCTGTGAGCCAGTGCGGCTACAACACGGCCATCGATCTCCTCGCCACGGGCACGCCCGCCGTGCTGGTGCCGTTCGAGGCCGGCGTCGAGACCGAGCAACGCCTGCGCGCCGCGTGCCTCGCCGCCCGCGGTCTCGCCCGTGTGCTGCCGGAATCGGAGTTGACGGCCCAAACCCTGGTCCAGGCCGTCGAGGCCCAGGCGGCTGCACCCGTCCCCGGTCCGCACGGCATCGACATCGCCGGCGCCCGGCGCACGGTGGAACTGGTCGAGAGCCTGCACGGCGTCGGTCCGGCGCGGCGCGGATCCGTTCCCGCGACGGATCCGGCCTTCGCGGTCATCGATCGCGCCCTGGATTCCGTGGCCGCCCGCGGCGGGCGTGTTCCGCTGTTCTGGCGCGACGACGATGCGATCGCGGCGAGCCCGAAGCTCGATCGGCTCGTGGGGCTTGCGGAGGCGCATGGCATCCCGCTGCTCCTCGCGGCGATTCCGTCCGGGATCGAGCCGTCGCTCCAACGGCGCCTTGAAACGGCTCCAGGCGTGAGGGTCGCCATTCATGGCCTCGCCCACAGCAACCATGCGCGCCCCGGCGAGAAGCCGGCGGAGTTCGGTGCGCACCGGCCCCTCGATATCCGGATCGCGGAGGCCGCGGCCGGCTTGCGGATCGCCCGCGCGCGGCTGGCGGAGGCCACGGTGCTGCCGGTCTTCGTCCCACCCTGGAACCGCCTCGCGCCGGATCTCGCCGCCGCCCTGCCTGATCTCGGCTATTGCGGCCTCTCGGCCGTACCCGGCCCACCGGTTCCGGGTCTGCGCCGGCTCGACGCCACGCTCGACCCGATCGACTGGCGGGGCACCCGGTCCCTGCGCGATCCGGAGGCGCTGCTGACCGGCGTCGCCGACGTCATCGTCCGTGCGCCGGAGCAGCCGGTCGGTCTGCTGACCCACCATCGCGTCCATGACGACGCCCTCTGGAGCTTCGTCGCGGCGCTGATCGCGCACCTCGTCCGGCACCCGGCGATACAGCTGCTGGATCTTCGCGAGCACTTCGGCGTCGCCGCGATGGACATGGGCCCCAAGGCGTCTAAGTCTCGGGTCTCACAGATCGCGAGGACGGGTTGAGCCCGCTATTGTCCATCCGCGACCTCGCGGTCGCGTTCCGCACGGAGAGCGGCCCGTTCGAGGCGCTGCACGGCCTGTCCCTCGACGTTCACCGCGGCCGGACCCTTGCTCTCGTCGGGGAGTCCGGCTCGGGCAAATCGGTGACCGCCCAGGCGATCCTCCGGATTCTGCCCCCGGCCGCCGCCATCACCCGTGGCCGGATCCTGTTTCGGGATGGCGAAATGGAGACCGACATCGCGCGCCTCCCCGCCGACAGCGAGGCGATGCGGGCGATCCGCGGCCAGCGGATCGCGATGATCTTCCAGGAGCCGATGACCTGCCTGTCTCCGCTCCACACGGTGGGCGATCAGATTGGCGAGGCCCTGCGGATCCATACCGGTGCCGACCGCAAGGAGGCGGATGCCCGAACCGAGGAGGCGCTGGCCCGGGTCGGCTTCCCCGATCCGCACCGCGCCCTGCGGACCTATCCGTTCGAGCTGTCCGGGGGCCTACGCCAGCGGGCCATGATCGCCATGGCGCTCATCCTGAAGCCCGCCCTGCTGGTGGCCGACGAGCCGACCACCGCGCTCGACGTCACAACGCAGGCTCAGATCCTCGCCCTGCTCGCCCGGCTCCAGGAGGAGACCGGGATGGCGATCCTGCTGATCACGCACGATCTCGGCGTGGTGGCCAACATCGCCCACGACGTGGCGGTCCTGTATCGCGGCCGCCTCGTGGAGGCGGGCCCGCGCGACACGGTGATGCGGACGCCGGGCCATGCCTATCTCCGCGCGCTCCTTCACGCGGTGCCCCGCTTCGACATGCAACCCGGCGAGCGCCTGACGCCGATCCGCCCCGCGCGGGCCGAGATACCGCCCGGGCAGAAGCCCGCGCCGCTGGCGGGGCCGCTCCTCCAGGTCGAGGGCGTCAGCAAGAGCTTCACCCTGCGCGCGGGACGGATGTGGCAGAAGCCGCGGACCGTCCATGCGGTCTCGGACGTCTCGCTCAGCCTCGCGGGCGGCCAGACGCTCGGGCTCGTCGGCGAGTCCGGATCGGGCAAAACCACCGTCTCGAAGATGATCATGCGGGCGCTGCGGCCGGATGCCGGGCGGATCCTGTTCGACGACGGCAGCGGCCCCCGGGACGTCCACGCCTTGAGCGGCGATGCGTTGTTCGCCTATCGCCGCACGGTCCAATTCGTGTTCCAGGACCCCTACGCGTCCCTGGATCCGCGCATGACCGTGCGCCAGATCCTGTCCGAGCCGATGGAGATCCACGGCGTCCCGGCAGGAGAGCGACGGGAGCGCTGTCGTGCCCTGATGGCGATGGTCGGTCTGGAGTCGAGCGGTCTCGGCCGCTACCCGCACGCCTTCTCGGGCGGCCAGCGGCAGCGCATCGGCATCGCCCGGGCCCTCGCCCCGAAGCCGCGGCTGCTGGTGCTCGACGAGCCGGTCTCGGCCCTCGACGTCTCGGTCCAGGCCCAGATCCTGAACCTGCTCAAGGATCTCCAGGCGGCGCTGGGTCTCTCCTACCTCATCGTCTCCCACAATCTGGCAGTGATCGACTACATGGCTGATACCATCAGCGTGATGTGCCGGGGGCGCATCGTCGAGGAGGCGCCCCGCGCCGCCCTGTTCCGCCGTCCGGTGCATCCCTATACGCAGGCGCTGCTCGCGGCCGTGCCGGATCCGAGCCTCGACCATCCGCTCGATTTCGCGGCGGTCGCGGGCGACCAGAACGATCCGATGCGCTGGGAAGAGCCTTTTCGCCTAGCCCCCGACGAGGCCGGGGCGATGCGCGCGGTCGAGACCGGCCACCGGGTGCGCTTCGGCGCCGCCCACGCGGTCGAGGCCGCGTGATGCAGGCCCGGCCACCCGTGATGCTGGAGCGCCTGCGCCGCAAGGTGCTGTCGCCGCTCTTCGACCGCCTGGGCTACGACCTCGTCCCGGCGGCCCCCGACTGGAGCCACCGGCCGACGTCACCGCGCGAGGTGGCGACGCTGCTCGAATCGGCCGCCGCCATCCTGGAACGGGATCTCGCCGCCGCCGGCCTGGTTCCGGATGGCGACGTCCTCGAACAGGTCCAGGCGTTCTGGGCGCTGATCCCCACCGCGCCCGTCCGCCAGCGCCGGGGCGGCAGCGGCTTCAACGGCGCGCTGCAGCTCTACATCGCGATGCGGGCGCTGAAGCCGGATTTCGTGGTCGAATCCGGCGTGTTCCGCGGCCTCACCACCTGGGTCATCCGGCAGGCCCGCCCGCAGGCACAGATCTTCTGCCACGATCCCGACCTGTCGGGCCTCCAGTACCGCGACCGGCAGGCGCGCTACAGCACCGCCGACTGGTCGAAAGCCGACTGGTCCATGCTGGACCCGGCGCGGACGGTGGCGTTCTTCGACGACCACGTCGCCCAGGGGCGGCGGGTCGTCGAGGCGCAGGCCCGGGGCCTCACCCGTCTGCTCTTCGATGACGATGCCGCCGGACACCGGATCCACGCCCATGGCGGACCTGCGCATCCGACCATCGCGATGATCACCGGCCCCGAACGCAGCCCGGAGCCGATCCGCTGGACCCGGAACGGCCGCCACTTCGAGCAGCCGGCCGACGATTCTCTTCTCCGGCAGGCTGCAGACCTGATCGTGCGGTCGCATGCCTTCGATGACCTGCACCGGGCCACGGGCTACTCGCCGGCGCGGCTGACCTCGGTGACGCTTCGGGGCAGCCCATGAGCGCCGGGGATTTCCGGGACGATTCTTCCGCCTCCCTCCCGCGCCGCGGCAGGCGGGACGGCACGGTCTCCCGCCGCGCCCTCCTCGTCGGCCTGGGCGCCACATTGAGCTGGTCGCGCGCGCCGTCATGGGCCTTCGCAGAGACGCCGCCGACGGATGCGCCCGGTCCGCCGACCAAGCCCGCCGTCGCCGACCTCGCTGCCCATGGCCGCCGTCTCGGGACGGCAGGCGGCACGATCCGGACCCTCATCGCGAAGGCCCGGGATGTCCGCTACCTGTCGGTTTACGGCTATACCCGCTTGGTCGGCTACGATGCCGCGCTGAACCTGCGGCCCGACGTGCTGGAGCGTGTCGATGTCGAGGGCGGGCGCTTCACCTTCACGCTCCGCCAGGGCCACCGCTGGTCGGACGGCCATCCGTTCACCACGGAGGATTTCCGCTATTACTGGGAGGACGTCGCCAACGAGAAGGCGCTGAATCCCGATGGGCCGCCGGCCTTCTTCCGGGTCGACGGCAAGCTGCCGCAGGTGGAATTCCTCGACCCGGTCACGGTCCGCTACAGCTGGGACCGGCCGAACCCGATGTTCCTGCCCGCCCTGGCGGCGCCGCGGGACCCGCTGATCTACCGGCCGGCGCACTACCTGAAACCGTATCATGCCCGCTATATCGGCAAGGAGGCGGCCGACGCGAAGGCTAAGGCGCTCAAGCTCCGCAGCTGGGCGGCGCTGCACAACCGCCTCGACGACAATTACGAGCTCAACAATCCGGAGTGTCCGACCCTGCAGGGCTGGGTGCCGCGGACCCGCTCGCCGGCCACCCGGTTCCGCTTCGAGCGCAACCGCAGCTACCATCGGGTCGACACGGCCGGCACGCAACTGCCCTATGTCGACACCATCGTGATGGACGTGGCTTCGCAGGGCCTCCTGGTCGCCAAGACCAACGCCGGCGAGGCCGACCTGATGTTTCGCGGCCTGACGATGCCCGATATCCCGAGCCTCAAGGAGGGTGAGGCGGCCCATCGGTACCGCACCAACCTGTGGCCCGTGGCCCGGGGATCGGAGATCGCCCTCTACCCGAATCTCACCACGACGGATCCGGCCTGGCGGCAGCTCAACCGCGACGTGCGCTATCGGCACGCCCTGTCGCTCGCCATCGATCGCCGGACCCTGAACAACACGCTGCTGTTCGGACTGGGCACCGAGGGGAACGACACGATCCTCTCGGACAGCGCCCTCTTCGAGCCGGAGATGCGGACGCTGAACGCCGCCTACGATCCGGCGCAGGCGGCGAAGCTCCTCGATGAGCTCGGTCTGACCGGACGCGACGGCGCGGGCACGCGGCTGCTGCCCGGTGGGCGGCCGCTGGAGATCGTGGTGGAGAGCGACGGCGAGGCCGAGATGGTGCTGGACGCGCTGCTCCTCATCACGGAGTTCTGGCGCGAGGTCGGCATCCGGCTGATCACCAAGCCGCAGGAGCGCACCAACCTGCATCGGCGCTCCATCGGCGGCATGACCATCATGGTGGCCGCCCAGGGGCTCGACCTCGCGGTGCCGACCGCGATCATGCCGCCGACCGAGCTGAGCCCTGCCCAGCCGGAGCACTATTCCTGGCCCCTCTGGAGCATGAACGTCGAGAGCCGCGGCAAGAGCGGCGAGCCCTGCGACGTTCCGGAGGTCCAGCGACTGCTCGACCTCGACCGCCAGTGGCGCGACACCGACGACGCCGCCAAACAGGCCGCGATCTGGCGCGAGATGCTGACGAATCACGCGCGCAACACCTGGGTGATCGGCACGGTGGCGGGGGCGCTCCAGCCCGTTGTCGGCGCGGATCGCCTGATCAACCTTCCGAAGCGCGCCCTCTATTCCTGGGAACCCACTGCGATGATCGGCGTGCAGCGCCTCGACGAGTTGTTCTGGGAGACAGGCGCCGACACCCGCGCGGAGGTCCGGTGATCCGTCAGATCCTTCGCCGGATCGTCACCATGGCGGTGACGCTGCTGGTCATTTCGGCGCTCGTCTTCATCATCATCAAGCTGCCGCCCGGCGACTACCTGTCCAACCGGATCATGGAGCTGCGCGCCACCGGCGATGCCAGCTCCGTGGCGAAGGCGGAGTTGCTGATCCAGCAATACGGGCTCGACCGCCCGGTCTGGCAGCAATACCTGATGTGGATCGGGGTGATGCCCGGCTCGGTTGGGTTCTCGGGCCTGCTCCAGGGCGATTGGGGCTGGTCGTTCGAGTACGACAAGCCGGTGGCGGATGTCGTCGGCGACGCCCTGTTGGTGACCCTGCTGATCAATCTGACGGGCGTGTTGTTCGTCCACCTCGTCGCGATCCC
>NZ_BACT01000793.1:0-4610 GCF_000333255.1 Methylobacterium sp. B1
AGATACGGCCGCCGCCCGCGGCGTCGCTGCCGGCGACCGGGTTCTGGCGGATGCCGCGCGAGACCCGCAGCGATGACGGGCGGTCGCGGGTGCTCGCGACCTACGAGGACACGCCGTTCTACGCCCGCTCGCTCCTCGCCTCGACGCTGGGCGGCGAGCCGGTGCGGGCCATGCACGAGAGCCTGTCGCTCGACCGGTTCCGCAACCCGCTGGTGCGGCTCATGCTGCCCTTCCGGATTCCCCGGCCGCTGGCCCCGTGAGGGCCTGGATGTCGACGCCGCCCCTCCCGGTTCGGTGCCGACCTTCGAAGACCGACCAGGGCCGGATGCGGTGGGCGATGCAGGCGAGCGTTGCGACGCTCAGCACGAATCCGAGGGGAAAGCCGGTCAGCCCCGCCACCTCCCGCGTGACCGCGAAGAGCGGCGCACAGCAGATCAGGACGCGTTCGTGCGGTCGCAATCCGCCCGCCCGGTGCGCGGCGAGGGCCAGCAGGAGCGTGGCCGGGACGACGGGCGCCAGATCGTAGACCGGCAGATACGGCGACAGCATCGGCGCGGCGGCGACGAGCGCCGCCGCGCGCAGCGCCGCGTCGGTGGGGCGGCACCAGGCGCGGCAGGCCACCCCGAGGGCCAGTGCGGCGACGAGCACCTGCGCGATCCAGGCTGTGGCCATCGCGCCGCCGACCAAGCGCACGGCCCCGAACGCGCTGGCATTGAGGTCGAGGCCCGCGGCGGCGTTCTGCAGGATGATCCGATTCGTGTCTCCGAGCGTGCCGAAGAAGCCGCTCCAGGGCGCCGTGCCGAAGAGGGCCAGCGATGCGACGCAGAGGACCAGCACCGTGGCGAGGCAGGCCGCCAGACAATCCCGCCGCCCGGTCGCCAGCAGGAGCACGGGCGCCAGCGCCGCGAAATGCGGCTTGTAGGCCAGCAGGCCGAAGCAGAGCCCGGCCAGCCAGGGGCGCCGGTCCACGAGCACCGCGCCGAGGGTCAGAAGCGACGCCGTGAGCAGAGCGTTCTGGCCGTAGGCGAGGTTGCTCAGGACCAAGGGATGCGCGAGCGCGACGAAAGCCACATCCATCCGGCCGGCTGCCACGCGCATCGTCAGCGCGAACAGGGCGACCGAGAGTGCAATCCAGAGCAGATAGGCCGGCTGCGGTTCCATGAGCGCCATGGCGGCCGCCGGCAGGAGGAACACCGGCGGGTAGTGCCAGGCGAAGCGGCAATCCTGGCCGAAGGCGGCCTTCATGTTCGCCAGATGCACCGGCAGATCGTAGGGCTCGCCGCCCCGGCCCTCCAGAGCGGAACGGCCCGCCGTCCAGACCTGAGCGAAATCGTTTCCGAGCGGATCGCCGTACCAGTTCCGCCGCGGCTCCGGGCCGGTCCCGTAGACCAGCAGGACCAGGGCGAGGCCGAACGGGACCAGCACACGGGCCGCGCGCATGGCAAAGGCGGACAGTCGGGCGTCGCTGCTCACGAGATCCGCGAGGTCGGCCCATAAGGCAGGCAAACGTGCGGTCGCGGGGCCCGGCGCGCGGGACTGGGGAGGCGCAGGCATCGGGCGATTTCGGTATCCGGACTTGGCGGAAGCTTAGGTTCCCGCGGTTTGAAGCCCGTTAACAGCGCTGTTTGCGGCCCGGCCCGGCTTGTGCGAGAGGGCGGCGGCTGCGATCCTTGCGCCGTCAACCGGGGCGGTCACCTTGATGCGACTGGACGAGGCGTCTTCGGCCCCGCGCGTCCTGATTTACAGCCACGACACCTTCGGGCTGGGGCATCTGCGCCGCTCGCGGGCGATCGCCAACGCGATCGTGGCGTGCAACCGCGGCGCTCAAGCGATGATCGTCTCGGGCTCGCCGGTGGTTGATCGCTTCGCCTTTGCGCCGGGCGTCCGGACCGTCCGGCTGCCGCCGGTGACCAAGTTCGCGGATGGCAATTATGCCAGCCTCGACGCGGCGACCCCCCTCGCCCGCACGGTCGAGCAGCGGTCGGCGATCATCGCCCAGGCCTGCGGAACCTTCCGCCCCGACCTGATCATCGTCGACAAGGAACCGGCTGGCTTCCACGGCGAGTTGCTGCCGGTGCTGGAAGGCGCCGCCGACCGCGACATCCGCCTGGTCCTCGGACTGCGCGACGTCCTCGACGACGCCGATCGTCTCGTGCCCGAATGGGAGCGCAAGGGGGCGATCGAGACGATGGTGCAGTTCTACGACGAGATCTGGGTCTATGGGCTGAGCCGCATCCATCAGCCCCTCGCGGCGCTGCCGATGGATCCCGAGATCGCCGCGCGCATCGACGCGCGCCTGATCTATACCGGCTATCTGCGCCGGGACCTCCCGGAGCGCCGCGCCGGCCGCGAGGAGCCGGCCATCGCCGACGGCCCGTTCATTCTGGTCACGCCGGGCGGCGGCGGCGATGGTGCCGCCCTGATCGACTGGGTGATCGCCGCCTACGAGGCCGATCCGGCGATCCCTTTGCCCGCCCTGATTGCCTTCGGTCCCTTCCTCGATACCGCCACCCGCGACGGTTTCGCGGCGCGCATCCGCGCGCTCGGCGGAAAGATCGCCGCGATCACCTTCGACAGCGAGATCGAGTTCCTGTTGCGCAAGGCCGCCGGCATCGTCGCCATGGGGGGCTACAACACCTTCTGCGAGATTCTGTCCTTCGACCGTCGCGCAATCCTCGTGCCCCGGACCGAGCCGCGGCGGGAGCAGGCGATCCGGGCGCTCGCGGCCGAGCGGCTTGGCCTCGCGCGGGTCCTGATGGAGGCCGAGGGCCGGACGCCCGGGCGCATGGCGGCCGCGCTCCGCGACCTGCCGGAGCAGGATCCGCCGTCGCGGGTGCTGGTGCCGGGTCTGCTCGACGGCCTCGACGCGGTCGCCCGCCGCGTGCGGGCGCTGACGGCGCGCGGCAGCGCGGACGAAGAGGCTCGCCCGTGCCTGCAGGCCTATTCGTGAGCGCCAAACGGGTCGCCGTGGTGCTGAAGGGCTATCCGCGGCTCTCCGAGACCTTCATCGCGCAGGAGCTGCTCGCCTTGGAGCGGCGCGGTCTGTCCCTGGAGATCTGGTCCCTGCGCCGCCCGACCGACCGGGCGCGCCATCCGATGCACGGGCAGATCCGAGCCGAGGCCGCCTACCTGCCCGAATATCTGCCCGATGCCCCGCTGCGTGTGCTCCGCGGACTCGGTGCGGCGCTCCGGCGGCGGAACCTCCCGGCGCTTCTCGCGCTGTTCGTCCGCGATTTCCGGCGCGACCCGACGGCGTCGCGGCTGCGCCGCCTCGGGCAGGCCCTGGTCCTCGCCCGGGAACTGCCGGCCGACATCGCCCATATCCATGTGCATTTTCTGCATACGCCGGCCAGCGTCGCCCGCTACGCCGCGCTGCTCACCGCGCGCCGGTGGAGCTTCTCGGCGCATGCCAAGGATATCTGGACGACGCCGGACTGGGAGCTGACCGAGAAGCTACGCGACGCCGCTTGGGGTGTGACCTGTACCCGCGACGGGCTTGCACGTCTGGACGCGCTCGCGCCCGGCCGGACGCTGCTCGCCTACCACGGGCTCGACCTCAGCCGCTTTCCGATCCCGCCGCCGCATGAAACGCGCGACGGCACGGATCCGGTCCGGCCGCTCCGGCTCCTCTGCGTCGGCCGGCTCGTCGCCAAGAAGGGACACGACGATCTCATCGACGCCCTGGCCACCCTGCCCCCAGGCCTGCATTGGCAGCTCGACCTGATCGGCGGCGGAGAGCTGCGCGCTGCCCTGGAGGCGCGGGTTGGCACCTGTGGCCTCGCGGAGCGGATCCGCTTCCGGGGCGCCCTGGCGCAGCCTGCGGTGATCGAGGCCATGCGCGCGGCCGACCTGTTCGTCCTGCCGACGAAGCCGGCCCCGGGCGGCGACCGCGATGGATTGCCGAACGTGCTGATGGAGGCGGCAAGCCAAGCGTTGCCGATTCTGGCGACCGCATTCGCCGGCACGCCGGAATTCATCACCGATGGCACGCACGGGGTCCTGGTCCCGCCGGGCGACCCGGCGGTGCTGGCGGCGGCGCTGATCCGTCTCGCCGACGATCCGGGCCTCCGCCGGAGGCTGGGCGAGGCCGCCCGGGCGCGGCTTGTGCGAGACTTCTCCGAGGAGGCCGCGATCGCGCTGATCGCCGGCCGGCTGCGTGCCTCTGCGGGTCTGTCGTCGGACGTGGCCGCACACGAATCGGAGCTGCCCGCGTGCGCGTCCTGATCGCGGTCACGCATCTCTTGGGCGCGGGGCATCTCACCCGCGCCGCCGCCCTCGCCCGCGCCTTCGCGGCGGCCGGTCACGAGACACTGCTGATCTCGGGCGGCGTTCCGGCGCCGATGGTCCGCCGCGACGGCCTGCGCCTCGTTCAGCTGCCGCCGCTCCGGATCGCCGGCACGGAGTTCTCGACGCTGCTGGAGCCCGACGGCCGTCCGGCCGAGCCGCCGCTGCTGGCACGCCGCAGCGCCCTGATGACCGAGACCGTGACGGCCTTCGCACCGGATGCCGTCATCACCGAGCTGTTCCCCTTCGGCCGGCGCGCCCTGGCACACGAGTTCCTGGCTCTGGTGGATGCCGCTCGTGCAGGGTGGCCGCGCCCGCTCGTCCTC
>NZ_BACT01000792.1:0-1735 GCF_000333255.1 Methylobacterium sp. B1
GCCAGGGCTACATCATCGACTCGTTCCTCGTGGTCGTGTTCGGCGGCGTCGGCAACTTCTGGGGGACGCTGGTGGCGGCGCTGACACTCGGCGTCGTCAACAAGCTCGCCGAGCCGTATGTCGGCGCGGTGCTCGCCAAGATCGGCCTCCTGGTCTTCATCATCCTGTTCATCCAGAAGCGCCCGCGCGGCCTGTTCGCGCTCAAGGGCCGGGCGGTGGAATCGTGAGCCCCATGCCGTCCCGCCCCCCTCTCATCGACCTGAAGGGCTGGATCTTCCTCGCCGTCCTGGCCGCTTTCTGCGGCGCCGTGCCGGTGCTGAACCTCGCGGTGCCGGAGGGCTCCGGCCTGCACCTGCCGACCTACCTCGTCTCGCTGTTCGGCAAGTACCTCGCCTACGCGCTGCTCGCGGTGAGCCTCGACCTCGTCTGGGGCTATTGCGGCATCCTCTCGCTCGGCCACGGGGCGTTCTTCGCGCTGGGCGGCTACGCGATGGGCATGTACCTGATGCGCCAGATCGGCTCCCGGGGCGTCTACGGCAACCCGGTCTTGCCCGACTTCATGGTGTTCCTGAACTACAAGGCCCTGCCCTGGTACTGGCTGGGCTTCGACCACTTCGCCTTCGCGGCCCTGATGGTGCTGCTGGTGCCGGGGCTGCTCGCCTTCGTGTTCGGCTGGCTCGCCTTCCGGTCGCGGGTCACGGGCGTCTACCTGTCGATCATCACCCAGGCGCTGACCTACGCGCTGATGCTCGCCTTCTTCCGCAACGACATGGGCCTCGGCGGCAACAACGGCCTCACGGACTTCAAGGATCTTCTGGGATTTTCCGTCCAGTCCCAGAATTTCCGCGTCGGCATCTTCGTGGCGACCGGCTTGGCCTTGGCTTCGGGCTACCTGATCGCCCGGGTCATGACGGTCTCGGCGTATGGAAAGATCCTGATCGCCGTGCGCGATGCCGAGAGCCGCACGCGCTTCCTCGGCTACCGGCCGGAGCACTTCAAGACGCTGGCCTTCACGGTCTCGGCCATGATGGCGGGCGTCGCCGGCGCCCTCTACGTGCCGCAGGTCGGCATCATCAACCCGGGGGAGTTCGCCCCCACCAACTCCATCGAGACGGTGATCTGGGTGGCGGTGGGCGGGCGCGGCACGCTGGTCGGCGCAGCTCTGGGCGCCGTGCTGGTCAACTACGCCAAGACCGTGCTCACCGGCGCGATGCCCGACGCGTGGCTGTTCGCGCTGGGCGGCCTGTTCGTGGTCGTGACGCTGTTCCTGCCGCGCGGCCTCGTCGGCACCGCGATCGAGCGTCTCGGCTCCCGGCGCGCCGCCGCCACGCTGCCGCCGGAGCCCGACATCGCCCCGAAACTCGCCGAAGAAGGGCAGGGCTCGTGAGCACCGACCTCGTTGAGCGCCCGGACGCCCGGGGTCCCGCCAACCGGAAGCGGGAGACGGACGCGCTCCTCTACCTCGACGACCTGCGGGTCACCTTCGACGGCTACAAGGCCCTGCGCGGCCTGTCGCTGACCCTGGCCCGCGGCGAGTTGCGGGCGATCATCGGGCCGAACGGCGCCGGCAAGACCACCATGATGGACTGCATCACCGGCAAGACCCGGCCGGACAGCGGCATCGCGCTGTTCGACGGCACCCATGACCTGCTCAGGAGCGACGAGCCGGCGATCGCCGACCTCGGCATCGGCCGCAAGTTCCAGAAGCCGACCGTGTTCGAGAGCCACACGGTCG
>NZ_BACT01000791.1:0-6156 GCF_000333255.1 Methylobacterium sp. B1
CCAGTCTTTCCAATTTCAGGACGACACGCGAACATTCTCCCGCTGGGGAGCCGCGGCACGAGATCGCCTCCATCGTCGCGCCGACGGGCCGCACGGGACGGTCAGATCTTGCCCTGTCGGCGCGGCGACAGAGCCCGGACATCGCTGAATCAGCCCGGCAGCAGGGGCGGAAAGACACCTTGTGGTAGCATAAACTAATCCATGTAAGTATTCATGCGCAGAAACAAAATGTAGGGTTGCACGCTCAGGCCGTTGCGGAGATGCAGCCATGCCAAGCCCGCTCGCGCAGAAGCTCAATTGCTACGTCCGGCTCTCGGAAGACGACCGGATGTGCTTGGCCGACGCCATGGGCCCGAGCCGCATGGTCGCCCCGCGCACCGACATCATCCACGAGGGCGACGATCCCCGCGCCATCAACGTGATCCTCGACGGCTGGGCCTGCCGGTACCGGCAGTTCGCCAACGGGCGCCGCCAGATCGTCTCGCTCCTGCTTCCGGGGGATCCGTGCGATCCGCATGTGTTCCTCCTCGACGAGATGGATCACACGATCGGGGCGATCACGCCGGTGCTCCTCGGCCAGATCTCCGGCAGCGCGATGCGGGATCTGACCGCCCGCAGCCCGCGGCTCGACCTGGCCTTCCATCGCGAGAGCCTGGCCACCGCGGCGATCCAGCGCGAGTGGACCGTCAGCCTCGGCAGCCGGACCGGCATCGAGCGCCTCGCCCACCTGTTCTGCGAGCTGCATGCGCGGCTGACGGCGATCGGGCTGGCGGACGGCAATACCTGCGCGATGCCGATGACGCAGAACGATCTCGGCGACGCCATGGGCCAGACCAGCGTGCACATCAATCGGACGCTTCAGGAGCTGCGCGGCCTGGGGTTGATCACCCTGCGCAGCCGGCGCCTGACCATCCACGACCCGGCGGCGCTCGCCCGGCTCGCGCATTTCGACGCCGCCTATCTGCACCGCACGGAGGTCGACCGCATCGTCGCATGCTGAACCCTGCCGGCCCCGTGGCGATTGAGGCAGGTTGAACGACATCCGGAGTGGCCCGGCATGACAGACCCTCGCGACCCGGCGGAGCGACTCTCGGCTCTGGAGGCCGACAACGCACGCCTGCGCCGGCTGCTCGACGAAGCCGGCCTTCCGGACAGCCTGCGCCACGGGATGCGCAACACGATGGCGATGCTGCGCACGGTCATGCACCGGTCCGCCGAGAGCGCCGCGGATGTCGAGAGCTACGTGGCGCATCTCGACGGACGGTTCGGCGCGATCATGCGCGTGCAGGCCGCGACGGACGCGTTCGGCGATGCCGACCTGCACACCCTGATCTCCGACGAGTTGATGTTCCACCTCGCGCGGGAAGGGGAGCAGGCGACCCTCGCCGGCCCGCGGGTCCGCCTCCGCCCCAAGACCGCCCAGGTTCTTGCGCTGGCCCTGCACGAACTGACCAGCAACGCGGTGGAACACGGATCCCTGGCGCTCCCGCAGGGCCGGATCCGCGCCACGTGGCGGGTGAACCTGGAGGTCGAGCCGCCTGTCCTCAGCCTCGCCTGGGCCGAGACCGGCGGCAGCGGGATCACGGCCCCGTGCCGGCGCGGCTTCGGCACGGACGTGCTGACGGAGATGCTGGCCTACGAGCTCGGCGCGGCGGTCGATCTGCACTTTGCGCCGGATGGGCTGCGCTGCGCGATCCGCGTGCCGCTCACCGCCCGGATCGGGCGCCACGTCGCCGAGGATCCCGAGACGGCGTGGGACGGCGACAGCCGGTGAGATCCGGGCCCGGGAGGACGATGCGGGCCCCCACCGGCCCCGGCGGCGCTCACGGTCCCGACGCCGCCCGCACCTGCCCGGTCATCTGGGGGAGCGCGCCGAGCGCCTCCGGGGCCTGGGTCGATCCGGGCAGGAGGAGGTAATCCGGCGTGAAGCCGGAAAAGTCCTGCAGTCGCTTCAGGTTCGGCACGCGCACGCTCTTGCGTCCGCTCTCGATCAGTCCGGCCCTGCGCAGATCCGAGAGGACCCGCGAGAGGTGGACGTTCGAGAGCCCCGCCGTGTCGGCCAGTTCCGACTGCGCCAGCGGCAGGCGGTAGTCGGGCTCCAGGCCGAGGCCGACGGCATTCAGGCGGGCGAAGAGTTCGCAGATGATATGGGCGACCTGCCGGTCGGCGGACCGGCGCCCCACCCCGACCAGCCATTCCTGGAGCACGGCTTCGTCGACCAGAAACGACCACCACAGGGCGCGGTAAATTTGGGCCGGCGGGCGGCGAGCTCCTTGATCGTCCGGTAGGGCACGGAGGCGACCGGTGCAGGGCGTCAGCGTCGCCACGGAGTGGATCGCCCGGTTCAGGAGGGAGGCGTGCAGGTCGCAGCCGTCGCCGGGCACCAGATAGGCGAGGATCGATCGCCCCCCGTCGGGCACGAGCTTGTAGCGGCAGGCAAATCCCTGAAGGATCACGTAGGCGGCGTCGGGCCGCTCGCCTTCCGAGACCAAGTCGCGCCCCGCCTCGACCTGCGCGGTCGCGCTGGTCGCAGCGTCCAGCGCGGCCATGTCGGCCTCATCCAGGTCTGCGCGCAGCGCCAGCTTGCGAAGGAAGGGGTTCAAGGGATGTTCCGGAAGGACCGCGCCGCGTCACGAGCCGCGCCAGCGTAAACGCGCGACCGCCTATTCCTACTCCCTCGGGTCATCACATCACCGTCTCGTCCGGCCCCGGATGCCGACGGCCTCGATCCGCCGGACCATTGAACGGCCGGGCATACCGCTGCCCGGATGCGGCGTTCAGCAGAACCGGGCAAGAGCCGGACCGTTTAGGATCCACAGCCTGCGCCGGGACGAGCGACGCGACGGGAAGGCCGTGCAGACCCGCCCGTCAGGCCCAGGCTCGGCCGGATCGCACGGGTGAGCCCGGCGCATCAGGAAAGCCGAAGCGTGCGCAGGACGGTGCCGGCCCCGTCGTGGATCTCCATGCGCCAGCCCTCCCCGGCGTCCGGCAGCTCGCCGGCGCGCCGGAACTCCTCGATCAGCACCAGCGCTTCCGCTTCCGCTTGCGCGATCGACGCGGCCAGGACGCCCACCTCGTCCTCGATCGTCTCGCCGTCGCTGCTCAGGCGAAAATAGTAGCGCTCTGCCATATCATCCTTCTGCACAGGCCCGGACCCGATTTCGACCCGCCCGCGGGCTGCCGCCCGTCGGGCGACGTGTCCGTGCGCGCCGCGGGTTGAGGTAAGTGGCATCGATCCGCGCCCGATCAACGTGTCGGCGAAAACCCGATGGCAGATGCCCACCGGTTGATCCCGCCGCCGCCCGAAGCAGCATGAAGCTGCCGGTCTCGCGGGCGAAACGCCGCCCATCTGTGCGCCGCTCCGGCCGGGCCGCCGCGCGATGAGGCATGCCTAAATATGTGGCATACGATTTGCGAAGCCCCGAACCGTCGCAAGGAAGACGACGCAGGGGACCGCCATGAAGGCATTTGGAACTTGGGCTTCGGCCGCCGCGCTGGCCGCCGGGCTCGCGATGGGCGCCCTGGGGGCAGGCCCCGCGCGGGCTCAGGAGACCATCAAGGTCGGCATCCTGCACTCGCTCTCGGGCACGATGGCGATCTCGGAGACCACCCTCAAGGACGCGATGCTGATGCTCATCGCCGAGCAGAACGCCAAGGGCGGCGTGCTCGGCAAGAAGCTGGAGCCGGTGGTGGTCGACCCGGCCTCGAACTGGCCGCTCTTCGCCGAGAAGGCCCGCGAGCTGATCAGCAAGGACAAGGTCGCGGCCGTGTTCGGCTGCTGGACCAGCGTGTCGCGCAAGTCGGTGCTGCCGGTGTTCAAGGAACTCGACAACATCCTGTTCTACCCCGTCCAGTACGAGGGCGAGGAGAGCGAGCGGAACGTGTTCTACACCGGCGCCGCCCCGAACCAGCAGGCGATCCCGGCGGTCGATTACCTGATGTCGGAGGATGGCGGCGGCGCCAAGCGCTGGGTGCTGGAGGGGACCGACTACGTCTACCCGCGCACCACCAACAAGATCCTCGAAGCCTACCTGAAGTCCAAGGGCGTCAAGGACGAGGACATCCTGATCAACTACACGCCGTTCGGCTTCTCGGACTGGCAGACCGAGGTGTCGAAGATCAAGGCCTTCGGCTCGGCCGGCAAGAAGACCGCCGTGGTCTCGACCATCAACGGCGACGCCAACGTGCCGTTCTACAAGGAGCTCGGCAACCAGGGCATCAAGGCGACCGACATCCCGGTCGTCGCCTTCTCGGTGGGCGAGGAGGAGCTCGCCGGCATCGACGCCAAGCCGCTGGTCGGCCACCTCGCCGCCTGGAACTACTTCGAATCGATCAAGACGCCGGAGAACGAGGCCTTCATCAAGAAGTGGCAGGCGTTCAAGAAGAACCCCAAGGCCGTCACCAACGACCCGATGGAGGCCCACTATATCGGCTTCAACATGTGGGTGAAGGCGGTCGAGAAGGCCGGCACCACGGACCCCGACAAGGTGATCGACGCGCTGCCGGGCATCGAGCAGAAGAACCTCACCGGCGGCACCGCCACGATGCTGCCGAACCACCACATCACCAAGCCGGTCTTCATCGGCGAGATCGAGGCGAACGGCCAGTTCGACGTGGTGTGGAAGACCGACACGCTGATCCCCGGCGAGGCGTGGTCGAAGCAGCTCGAGGGCTCGAAGGACCTCGAGGCCGACTGGGTCAAGCTCAAGTGCGGTAACTACAACACCAAGACCAAGACCTGCGGCGGCGCCTGAGGGGCCCTCCCGCTGAACGGAGGTGCCGGACCTCCAGTTCGGTCCGGCACCTTCGGATCGCGGTGTGGCGCGGGTCCCCTCTCCCGTACGGGAGAGGGGGCCTGTCGCGCCTCGCATCGACCGATCCGTGCAGACCGCGGCCGCCCGTTGGCGAACTCAGGTGCCGCACGCGTCCCCGTCCCGCTTCCCAGGCGCAACGAAAGTCTCGATGCTCCGTCTCCTCACCCTCCTCGTCCTGCTGCTGGCCGCCCCCGCGCTGGCCCAGGCGCCCGATCCCTACGGCCAGCTCGCCGGGGACGGCTACGCCGAGATCGAGGCGGGCGTCTCCGGCCTCGCCGCCAGCGGCAACCCGCGCGCGGACGCGATCCTGTCGGCCCTGTCGGACGGACGGCTGCTGGTGCGCCCCGCCGACAGGACCCTGCTGATCCGGCAGGGCGGCACTCTGGTCGACGCCCGGACCGGCGCCGCCGCCGCCGACAGTCCCGACCTCAAACCCGTGCGCGCCAACAACCGGGTCCGCCGGGCGATCGAGGCCGCCCGCGGGCAGCTCGACCTCGCGAGCCCCGATCCGGGAAAGCGGCGCATCGCCGCCGACGCGGTGTTCAAGGCAAGGGACGCGGCGGCCCTGCCGGCCCTCGACGCCGCCCTGGCGCGCGAGACCAGCGCGCCCGTCCGGCAGGCGCTGACCGAGGCCCGCGCCGCCGTGCTGCTCGCCAGGCCCGGCACCGCGGAGACCGACCGGATTGCCGCAATTCCCGCCATCCAGGCCCGGGGCGATGGCGACGCGATGGGCATCCTGCGCGGTCTGGCGGCGGATCCGAGCGAGGCGGTGCGCAATGCCGCCGCCCGGGGCATCGCGGCGATCGAGACGCGGCTCGCGATCCTCGGGGCCCTCCAGAACGTCTGGTACGGGATCTCGCTGGGCTCGGTCCTGCTGCTCGCCGCCATCGGACTCGCCATCACCTTCGGGGTGATGGGCGTGATCAACATGGCCCACGGCGAGATGGTGATGCTCGGCGCCTACACGACCTATGGCGTGCAGGAGCTGATCCGCACCCAGGCGCCGTCCCTGTTCGGCTGGTCGCTGGCGATCAGCATCCCCTGCGCGTTCCTGGTCGCCGGCCTCGTCGGCGTGCTGATCGAGCGGTTCATCATCCGCTTCCTCTACGGGCGCCCGCTGGAGACGCTGCTCGCCACCTTCGGGGTCAGCCTCGCGCTCCAGCAGGGCGTGCGCTCGATCTTCGGTCCGACCAACCGCGAGGTCGGCGCCCCCGCCTTCATGAGCGGCGCCTTCGATTTCTACGGCCTGTCGATCACCTGGGGCCGGATGTGGATCATCGCGTTCGCGCTGGCCGTGTTCCTGGGCCTGCTGTTCGTGCTCAGAAAAGACTCTAGAGGACCC
>NZ_BACT01000790.1:0-6874 GCF_000333255.1 Methylobacterium sp. B1
CTCGCGGTCGCATTCCCCCCTCTGCCGGCCTTCGCGCAGAGCCCCGCCCAGTCCTTCGTGTACGGGCAGAAGCGCTTCCGCCATGCCTGCCGGCCGCCGCTCAAGTACGTGGCGGGGACCTGCGCCCGCCGCTGCCCCGCGGGCTATCAGGATATGGGCGGCTATTGCCGGCTGCGGAACCAGGGCTTCCGCTGAGACGCGGCTGCCGACTCGCAGCGCCCGGGACGATGCATCAGATCCGCCCTTCGCGACGCAGGCTCCCGAAGAAGTTGGCGATGTCCATCTGAAGCGAGCGGTGGCCGAACAGGCGGAACGGGTAGCCCTCGTCGGTGCCGATGCGCAGCTCGATCATCGCCGTCATCGGGTTGTAGCGGAAGACCATGCGGTGCCCGGCGAAGGTCGCCCAGAGCAGGGGCGGCCCGTCATCCGCGCTCTGAAGCGCCACGGAGCCGGGCTCCGCTTCGGCGAGGATGCCGCCGATGACCGCGAGCGTCACCGGCAGGACCTCGTCCAGGGTTTCCTCGGCGGCCCGCAACACCGAATCGGCGAAGGCCCGGAGCGTTGCGCCGTCGCTGGTCAGAACCGCCATCTTGGCTCCTCGATCATCTCGGCCCGGGTCCCGCACGCGGCGCATGACGGGACGCGGCCATGCCTGACGGTCGTTGACATCGGGCCGCCCGCGCGCTAGCAGGCCCTCCTTCGTCCAACCGAACGATGGTCCGAGGTGCCCTGTCCAGGGCCGCCCGCGGGCCGCGTCGTCGTTTCACGTGCGCAGGGGCCGGCCTCCACCGGACGCGCGCGACACCAGCCCGGATCCCCGGGCCTGACATGGAGAGTGATCGTGGCCCGTATCGCAGGCGTCAACATCCCGACCAACAAGCGCGTCGTCATCGCGCTTCAGTACATCCACGGCATCGGCGCCAAGAAGGCCGAGGAGATCACCCAGAAGGTGAACATCCCCGCCGAACGTCGGGTCAACCAGCTCACCGACGCCGAGGTTCTCTCGATCCGAGAGACGATCGACCGCGACTACCTGGTCGAAGGCGATCTGCGCCGCGAAGTGTCGATGAACATCAAGCGCCTGATGGATCTCGGCGCCTATCGCGGCCTGCGTCACCGCAAGCAGCTGCCGGTCCGCGGCCAGCGCACCCACACCAACGCCCGCACCCGCAAGGGCAAGGCGAAGCCGATCGCCGGCAAGAAGAAGTAATCTTTTGGGATCGGGAGGTCGGGCTTCGCTCGGCCTCCATTCCGTCCCGCTGGGCGTCCCATGAGGCGCCCGGCCCTGGCTCGCCAGCCCTGCACGGGCCAAGCAGCCAAGTCCCAAGAAGAATCCCGAGCGCCTGGTGTTACGGGCGTGCCTGAAGGAAGAGTGAGAACAGATGGCTAAGGAACCGCAACGCGTCCGCCGCCGCGAGCGCAAGAACATCGTGTCGGGCGTCGCCCACGTGAACGCCTCGTTCAACAACACGATGATCACCATCACGGACGCGCAGGGCAACACGATCTCGTGGTCGTCCGCCGGCGCCATGGGCTTCAAGGGTTCGCGCAAGTCGACCCCGTACGCCGCTCAGGTTGCCGCCGAGGATGCCGGCCGCAAGGCCGCCGAGCACGGCATGCGCACCCTCGAGGTCGAGGTGTCGGGTCCCGGTTCGGGCCGCGAGTCGGCGCTGCGCGCCCTCCAGGCCGCGGGCTTCACGGTGACGTCGATCCGCGACGTCACCTCGATCCCGCACAACGGCTGCCGGCCGCGCAAGCGTCGCCGCGTCTGATCCGCGCCGGAGAAGCCTTTTGACGGAGAAGCTCATGACGGGATCGAAGCCGCTTCCGGGCGTGCTGCGTTGGAACCTCGGCGACCTTACGGTCACCGCGCTCAACGACGGCTGGTTTCAGGCCAGCCTCGATCTCGTCACGGGGATCTCCCAGGAGGAGGCCGGGCGGCTACAGGTGGCGGGCTTCCGCACCGAGCAGCCCAAGATCACGCTGAACGCCTTCCTGATCACCGGCGCCGGCCGCAAGCCGGTGCTGATCGATACGGGCTATGGCGATCTGGCTCCGGCCGAGACCCTCGGCCGGGCCGGCGCGGCGCTGGCGCTCACGGGCGTCAAGCCGGAGGAGATCGAAACCGTTCTCGTCACCCACCTGCATCCCGACCATGTGGGCGGGCTCGTGAAGGACGGTGCGGCCCGATACCCGAACGCCGAGATCGTGGTTCACGCCGACGAGGCGGCCCATTGGCTGCCGGACGAGGCCCTGTCGCGGGCGCCGGATGCGGCCAAGCCGTATTTCGAGGGCGCCCGGAAGGCCGTGGCGCCCTATGCCAAGCGGATGCGGGAGCATCGGGGTGGCGAGGTTCTGCCCGGCATCACCGCACTCCATCTGCCCGGCCATACGCCGGGCCATTGCGGTTTCCGCATCGTCTCCGGTGGACAGTCGCTGCTGATGTGGACGGATGTGGTGCACCTGCCGGCGATCCAGTTCAAGAACCCGCAGGCGGGTGTGGGCTTCGACGTCGACGGAGATCAGGCGCGGGAGACGCGCAAGAAGATCATGGACGCGGTGGCGAGCGAGCGGACCTTCATCGCCGGCTCGCATCTCGAATTCCCGGCGCTCGGCTACGTGGATCGGGACGGGGCGGGATACAGCTTCGTTCCGGCACTCTGGGTCGGCGGCGAGTAACGGCAAACACGGATTCAGGGACCGTTCGGGGCGCCAAGGGGCGGCGCCGAACGGCCGAAGCGCGGGAACGGGCGTCGCGGATCCCGGGCATGGACGAGAGGTAGGATCGTGGTCATTCAGAAGAATTGGCAGGAACTGATCAAGCCGAACAAGCTGCAGGTCACGACCGGCGACGACCCCAAGCGGGTCGCCACCGTCGTCGCCGAGCCGCTCGAGCGCGGCTTCGGCACGACGCTGGGCAACGCCCTGCGCCGGGTGCTCCTGTCGTCGCTCCAGGGCGCGGCCGTGACCTCGGTGCAGATCGACGGTGTGCTGCACGAGTTCTCGTCGATCCCCGGCGTGCGCGAGGACGTCACCGACATCGTCCTCAACATCAAGACCATCGCCATCCGCTCGCAGACGGACGCGCCCAAGCGCATGACCCTGCGCAAGACCGGCCCGGGCCTCGTCACGGCCGGCGACATCGGTACGGTCGGCGACATCCAGATCCTGAACCCCGACCTCGTGATCTGCACGCTGGACGACGGCGCCGAGATCCGGATGGAGTTCACGGTGGCCACCGGCAAGGGCTACGTCCCGGCCGAGCGCAACCGCCCCGAGGACGCCCCGATCGGCCTCATCCCGGTCGATTCGCTGTTCTCGCCGGTCACCAAGGTCAGCTACCGCGTCGAGACGACCCGCGAGGGCCAGGATCTCGACAAGGACAAGCTCACCATGACGGTGGAGACCAACGGCGCGGTCTCGCCGGAGGATGCGCTGGCCTATGCCGCACGCATCATCCAGGACCAGCTGCAGGTCTTCGTGAACTTCGAGGATCCGCGCAAGGAAGAGGCCGCGCCGCTCGCGCCGCAGCTGCCCTTCAACCCGGCGCTGCTCAAGAAGGTCGACGAGCTGGAGCTGTCGGTCCGTTCGGCGAACTGCCTGAAGAACGACAACATCGTCTATATCGGCGACCTCATCCAGAAGTCCGAGGGCGAGATGCTGCGGACCCCGAACTTCGGCCGCAAGTCGCTCAACGAGATCAAGGAAGTGCTCGCCGGCATGGGCCTGCACCTCGGCATGGACATCCCCGGCTGGCCGCCGGAGAACATCGAGGACCTCGCCAAGCGCTTCGAGGAGCACTACTGAGAGGCGAAGCCGCCTCGGGCTGAACGGGGCGGCGCTGTACGGCGCCGTCGGTTTGGCCGGTCCAGACCCGGGACTTCGCCGAGCCGACGCGAGGTCCCGGAAGAATCCCGCCGCAGGGTCATGCGGAATCAACCGCCCCGATTTCGGGGCACCCGGCCGTACCTTGGCACGGCGGCCGAGACGAAAAGGAAGCCAGCACCATGCGTCACGGTTATCGCGGCCGCCGTTTCAACCGCACCGCCGAGCATCGCAAGGCGATGTTCGCCAACATGTCGGTCGCTCTGCTCAAGCACGAGCAGATCATCACGACCCTGCCGAAGGCCAAGGATCTGCGCCCGGTGGTGGAGAAGCTGATCACGCTCGGCCGCATCGACAGCGTTCACACCCGGCGTCTCGCCATGGCGCAGCTGCGCGATGCCGACATGGTCAAGAAGCTCTTCACCGTGCTCGGCCCGCGCTACAAGGGCCGTCCGGGCGGCTATTGCCGCATCATGAAGGCCGGCTTCCGCCAGGGTGACAACGCCCCGATGGCCGTGATCGAGTTCGTCGATCGCGACGTCGAGGCCCGCGGCAAGGATTCCGGTCCGAGCCAGGTCGCCGAGGCCGCCTGATACCTCGAAGGGCGTTCCGACGCTCCCGATGTCTGAGAAGCCGTCCCGGCTCATCCGGGGCGGCTTCTTGCGTTTCGCGTCCGCGTCCTTGCGAGCGGAGCGAAGCAATCCAAGGCAGCGCGCGGTCTCAGGCTGTCGCGTGTCCCTGGGTCGCTTCGCTCCGCTCGCGATGACGATGCGCAAGTCATAAAAAACCCGCCGGCTCGCGCCGACGGGTCTGTAGCAGGGTCCACGTCTCGGATGGTCGCGGGAGCTCGCCCTGGCGGCCCGTATCGGACGGACCGGGAACTCGACCGCGCCGCGTTCCGAAAACCCCTATCCCTGCCGGAACTCGTCCGGTGGACCGTCCTGGTCCAGATCGTTGTCACGCCTGCGGCGCGGGAAGATGCCGTGATTGCTCATGGTCCACCTCCTCTTCGTAACCCGGAGCCATCGGGCTCCACGGAGAGAGAATGAGCCGGCAACGGGTTGGTTGCAAGCCCCCCTCAGACGGAGGTCCCGACCGCACCCTCCAGCAGCGTGGCGACCCGGGCCGCGAGATCGGCCGAGCGGAACGGCTTGGCGAGCACCGGCAGGTCCTCGGGGATCTGCATCGCATCGGCGTGGCCCGTGAGGATCAGGACCGGCATGTGCGGATCCCGGTCGCGGATCTCGGCGGCCAGCTCGATGCCGCTCATGCCGGGCATGGCCAGATCGGCCACGACGATGTCGTAGCGGTCCCCCTGGAGAAGCCGGAGCGCAGCCTCGCCATCGCCGGCCTCCGTGGTGCTGTGGCCGAATCCGGTCAGGAAGGAGGCCGTCACGTGCCGCACCTGCGGGTCGTCGTCGACGATGAGGACGCGGGCGCGCCGGCCGGCGACCGGGGCGGCACCGGACGCCTCGGCGGCCTGCTCGGGGGCTTGGTCGGCGAAGGGCAGAGCCAGCTCGACACGGGTACCGCGCCCGACCACGCTGTCGATCACCAGCCGGCCCTTGGATTGCTGTGCGAGGCCGAACACCATGGCGAGCCCGAGCCCCGTCCCCTGGCCGACCGCCTTGGTTGTGAAGAACGGCTCGCAGACCCGGCGCAGGATCTCCTCCGGTATGCCGGTCCCCTCGTCGGTGACGCTGATGCCCAGATAGGTGCCGTCGGCGATCTCGGGATCGCCGCCGATGCTGAGTTGCCGGGTCGCCACCGTGATGGCGCCCCCGTCCGGCATGGCGTCCCGGGCGTTGATGCAGAGGTTGAGCACGGCGAGTTCGAGCTGGTCCGGATCGACCTGGACCGCCGCAAGACCCTCCTCGAGGTCGGTCCGGACCGTGACGAGGCCGCCGAGGCTGCGCCCGAACAGGTCGCTCATCCCGGTGATCAGGGTGTTCACGTCGACGGCCCGTGCCTGGAGGTCGTGGGCACGGCTGAAGCTGAGGAGGCGCTTCGTCAGGGACGCGCCGCGTTCGGCGGCTCCGCGGGCGTTCTCGATCAGCCGCTGGACCCGCGGTTGGTCGGCAACCTTCGGGGCGGCGAGTTCGAGGCTGCCGAGGATCGCGGTCAGGAGATTGTTGAAATCGTGCGCGATGCCCCCCGCGAGGGTGCCCAGCGCCTGCATCTTGTCCGATTGCCGCAGCCGGGCCTCCAGGGTCCGCTGCTCGGTCACGTCGCGCTCGATCATCGCGAGGTGGCTGATCGAGCCGCCGGCATCGCGGATCGGCACGCGCGTCACGTGGCTCCACTGCTCGGCCCCCGTCGGGCCATCGCTGATGAGGCTCTCGGCCACCGCCCCGGAGCGGATCGCCGCCTCGTCCGCCGCCGTCACCGGGGCCGCCTTCGGGCCGAGGAGCTCGCCCTCGCGCCGCCCGAGGCAGGCGGCGATGTCGTGGCCGAGGAGGGCGGCCTTGCGGGCGTTCAGCCGCACGAACCGGCCCTGGGCGTCCTTGAAGCTGATCGCGTCCTGGGCGTGGTCGAGGAGGCCGCGCAGGAGCGCCCGCTCGGTGGCGAGGTCCCGGCCGAGGCTATGGCGCTCGAAGGCCTGCCGGACGGTGGAGCGCAGCAGGCCGGCATCCCAGGGCTTGGTGACGTAACCGACGATGCCGCCGCGGTTGAGGGCGGCGATCACCGCGGTGATGTCGGCGTAGCCGGTCAGCAGGATCGCCTGCGCGTCGTGAAAGGTCCGGGCCTCGGCGAGGAGCGCGTCGCCGGTCAGGCCGGGCATGCGCTGGTCGGAGAGCACGACGGCGATGTCGGGCTCGGCGCGCAGGATCTCCAGCGCCTCCGCGGGGCGCGAGGTCGTCAGCACCCGGTAGGACTCCTCGAACAGGTCCTCCAGGGCGATCAGGATATCCGGCTCGTCGTCGACGGCCAGGATCGTCCCTACACCTGCCGTACCGTCACTCATGCACTGGCGCCTGCCGCGGGATCCCGATCACGAAGCAGGCTCCCCCACCCGGGGCCGTCTCCACGGTGAGCGAGCCGCATGCGC
>NZ_BACT01000789.1:0-3042 GCF_000333255.1 Methylobacterium sp. B1
CAGCCGCGAAGCAGCTGCCCGCCAACCTCAATTTCGGTGCGATCGCCAAGGCCGATGAGCTGAAGAAGCGCATCTGGTTCACGCTCGGCGCCCTCGTGGTGTTCCGGCTGGGCACGTACATCCCGATCCCCGGCATCGACCCGGAGCAGTTCGCCCGAAACTTCCAGCAGCAATCGGGCGGCGTGCTGGGCCTGTTCAACATGTTCTCGGGCGGCGCGGTCGAGCGCATGGCGATCTTCGCCCTGAACATCATGCCGTACATCTCGGCGTCGATCATCGTGCAGCTCCTGACCTCGGTGATCCCGAGCCTGGAGGCGCTGAAGAAGGAGGGTGAGTCCGGCCGCAAGGTCATCAACCAGTACACCCGCTACCTGACGGTGGTGCTGGCTTTGGTGCAATCCTGGGGCATCGCCATCGGCCTGCAGGGCTCCTCGGCCGCGATCGATCCGGGACCGTTCTTCCTGGCCTCGACGGTGATCACGCTCACCGGCGGCACCCTGTTCCTGATGTGGCTCGGCGAGCAGATCACCTCGCGCGGCATCGGCAACGGCTCCTCGCTGATCATCTTCGCGGGCATCGTCGCCCACCTGCCGGTGGCGATCGCGGGCGCGCTGGAACTCGGACGCACCGGTGCCCTGTCCCCGGCGATCATCCTGGGCGTCGGCGTCGCCGCCGTGGCGCTCGTCTACTTCATCGTGTTCATGGAGCGCGCCCAGCGCCGCCTCCTGATCAACTACCCGAAGCGCCAGGTCGGCAACCGCATGTACGAGGGCCAGACCTCGTTCCTGCCGCTCAAGCTCAACACCTCGGGCGTGATCCCGCCGATCTTCGCCTCGTCGCTTCTGCTGCTGCCGGCGACCGCCGCGAGCTTCTCGGCCAATGGCGGCGCCACCGGCTGGCTCGGCACGGTGACGGCCTATCTCGGCCACGGCACCCCGCTGTTCATGGTGCTCTACGCGGCGCTGATCATCTTCTTCACGTTCTTCTACACCGCGGTGGTCTTCAACCCGCAGGAGACGGCCGACAATCTGAAGAAGCATGGCGGCTTCATCCCGGGCATCCGGCCGGGCGAGCGCACCGCGGCGTTCATCGACAAGGTGCTGACCCGCATCACGGTGATCGGCGCGCTGTACCTGACCCTGGTGTGCCTGTGCCCGGAGATCCTGTCGTCCTACGCGGCGGCGAGCCTCGGTTTCGGCGGCACGTCGCTGCTGATCGTGGTCTCGGTCACGATGGACACCGTGGCGCAGATCCACGGGCACCTGATGGCCCATCAGTACGAGGGCCTCGTGAAGAAGGCCAAGCTGCGTGGCGCCTCGACCACGCAACGCCGGCGCTGAGCCTGCTACAGAGGCGGGCCGTCACCAAGGACACGCCCGCCTCTGGCCCAAAGGTCTGGATGCCTGTCGGGCCCTGACCGGCTAGAAGACCCCGAACCCGGCGATGCCAGGGAGGCTTCGCCACCACGGCTTGTGCCCACAGAGAGAGTGGGCCGAACGAGGACAACGCCATGCGTATCATTCTGCTCGGGCCGCCCGGTGCGGGGAAGGGGACGCAATCCGAGCGGATCGTACAGCGCTTCGGCATCCCGCAGCTTTCCACCGGCGACATGCTTCGGGCGGCCGTAGCCGCCGGGACGCCGATCGGCCTCGAGGCCAAGGCCGTGATGGAATCCGGCGGTCTCGTCTCGGATCGGATCGTGGTCGGCATCGTCGCCGAGCGGATCGAGGAGGCGGATGCCCGCCGCGGCTTCATCCTGGACGGCTTCCCGCGCACGGTGGCGCAGGCGGAGGCCCTCGGCACGATGCTGGCCGGCAAGGGGATGGGCCTCTCCGCGGTGGTCGAGCTGAAGGTCGACGAGAACGCCCTGGTCGGCCGCATCGAGAAGCGGGCCGCCGAGACCTTGGCCCGCGGCCAGGCGGTGCGGAAGGACGACACCCCGGAGGTGTTCAAGCAGCGTCTCGAGGCCTATCGCGCCCAGACGGCCCCGCTGTCGGCCTATTACGCCAAGCAGGGCATGCTGGAGACCATCGACGGCATGCAGCCGATCGACAAGGTCACGGCCGACCTGATGGCGGTGCTGGAGCCGCACGAGGAGCGCGTCGCCTCCTGAGTCGATCGCCGCGCGCCGACCGCTCGGTGGCGCGCGGACGTGAACTCGAGGCGTGGTCAGTGGGTTGAGAGGCGCATCCCGGATCGGAATCGCCATGACCCTCCGCCTCTTCGCCACCGCGACGCTCCTCCTCGCGGTCGCATCCCCCCCTCTGCCGGCCTTCGCGCAGAGCCCCGCCCAGTCCTTCGTGTACGGGCAGAAGCGCTTCCGCCATGCCTGCCGGCCGCCGCTCAAGTACGTGGCGGGGACCTGCGCCCGCCGCTGCCCCGCGGGCTATCAGGATATGGGCGGCTATTGCCGGCTGCGGAACCAGGGCTTCCGCTGAGACGCGGCTGCCGACTCGCAGCGCCCGGGACGATGCATCAGATCCGCCCTTCGCGACGCAGGCTCCCGAAGAAGTTGGCGATGTCCATCTGAAGCGAGCGGTGGCCGAACAGGCGGAACGGGTAGCCCTCGTCGGTGCCGATGCGCAGCTCGATCATCGCCGTCATCGGGTTGTAGCGGAAGACCATGCGGTGCCCGGCGAAGGTCGCCCAGAGCAGGGGCGGCCCGTCATCCGCGCTCTGAAGCGCCACGGAGCCGGGCTCCGCTTCGGCGAGGATGCCGCCGATGACCGCGAGCGTCACCGGCAGGACCTCGTCCAGGGTTTCCTCGGCGGCCCGCAACACCGAATCGGCGAAGGCCCGGAGCGTTGCGCCGTCGCTGGTCAGAACCGCCATCTTGGCTCCTCGATCATCTCGGCCCGGGTCCCGCACGCGGCGCATGACGGGACGCGGCCATGCCTGACGGTCGTTGACATCGGGCCGCCCGCGCGCTAGCCCTACGGTCCGCACCGGCCCAGCGACCGTGGATGACGGGCCCATGCGGCTGACCCTGCCGGGGCAGACCGAGGCGTTCGACCATGCCGACATCTTCGCCCGTGCCACCGG
>NZ_BACT01000788.1:0-1925 GCF_000333255.1 Methylobacterium sp. B1
AGGGCAGGGCGTGAAGTCGCGGGCGAGTTCATCTTCCGCAAGGAAGGCAAGAAGAAGTAAGGAGGGCATCATGTCTCGCAAGCTCGAAGCCCTCGATCGCCGCAAGGCGCGCGTCCGCCGCGCGCTGCGGGCCGCCGCCAACGGCCGCCCGCGGCTCTCGGTGTTCCGCTCGTCGAAGCAGATCTACGTCCAGGTCATCGACGACGTCGCCGGCAAGACGCTGGCCGCGGCCTCGTCGATCGACAAGGCCCTCAAGGGCGAACTCAAGACCGGCGCCGACGTCGCCGCCGCCAAGGCGGTTGGCAAGCTGGTCGCCGAGCGCGCCAAGGCCGCGGGCGTCACGAAGGTGATCTTCGACCGCTCCGGCTACATCTACCATGGCCGTGTCGCGGCCGTGGCCGAGGCCGCCCGCGAGGGTGGCCTGGAGTTCTGATCTTAGGGACCTCGCCGGCGGCGCATCCGCCGCCGGCGGCCCCGATCGGGATCTTTGAACGACGGCGGGCCGGACGTGCGGTGCATGTCCGGCATTCGAAGCAATCGAGCGAGCAGGCCCGCCGCCTGCGCCAGTGAGATGAACGGGTAAAGCAATGGCACGTGAACGGGAAGGCGGGGGCCGCGGCCGCCGCGATGATCGCGAGGAGCGCGACAGCGAGTTCGTGGACAAGCTCGTCCACATCAACCGCGTCGCCAAGGTGGTGAAGGGCGGCCGTCGCTTCGGCTTCGCGGCCCTCGTCGTCGTCGGCGACCAGAAGGGCCGCGTCGGCTTCGGCCACGGCAAGGCCCGTGAGGTGCCGGAGGCCATCCGCAAGGCGACCGAGGCCGCCAAGCGCGGCCTGATCCGCGTCTCGCTCCGCGAGGGCCGGACTCTGCACCACGACGTCAACGGCCGCCACGGCGCCGGCAAGGTGATCCTCCGCGCGGCTCCGCAGGGTACCGGCATCATCGCCGGCGGCCCGATGCGCGCCGTGTTCGAGACCCTCGGCATGCAGGACGTCGTCGCCAAGTCGCTGGGGTCCTCGAACCCCTACAACCTCGTGCGCGCCACCTTCGAGGCGCTCAAGAACGAGGACAGCCCGCGCTCCGTGGCGGCCCGCCGCGGCATCAAGGTGTCGACCCTCCAGTCGCGCCGCCGCGATGCCGATCCGGCCGACCAGTCCGAAGCCGCGGTCGCGTAAGGGGAGGGTCCGATGGCACAGAAGACTCTCCGCATCGAGCAGATCGGTTCGCCGATCCGCCGCGAGGCCAGCCAGCGCGCGACGCTGATCGGCCTGAAGCTCAACAAGCTCCACCGCGTGTCCGAGCTGGAGGATACCCCATCCGTGCGCGGCATGATCCGCAAGGTTGCGCACCTCGTGCGCGTCCACGGCGACGTGGCGTGAGGAGGTCCCGATGAAGCTCAACCAGATCAGCGACAATCCCGGCGCCACCAAGGACCGGATGCGCGTCGGCCGGGGCATCGGCTCCGGCAAGGGCAAGACCGCGGGCCGCGGCGTGAAGGGTCAGAAGGCCCGGACCGGCGTGTCCATCAAGGGCTTCGAGGGCGGTCAGATGCCGCTGCATCGGCGCCTACCGAAGCGCGGCTTCAACAACCTCTACGCCCAGGACCTGAACGAGGTGAACCTCGGCCGGATCCAGGAGGCTGTCGACGCGGGCAAGCTCGACAAGGCCGCCACCGTGACGGTGGAGAGCCTGGTCGCCGCCGGCCTCATCGCCCGTCCCCGCGACGGCGTGAAGCTGCTCGGCGTCGGCGAGCTCACCGCGAAGCTCAGCTTCGAGGTCACCCGCGCCTCCAAGTCCGCCGTCGAGGCGGTCGAGAAGGCGGGCGGCTCGGTCACCGTCGTCTACGCCCAGGGTGCTTCCACCCGCGGCGGCAGCGAGGCGGCGACGGCCTGACGGGAGCGACGCCGGGACCCGTTGCACGGTTT
>NZ_BACT01000787.1:0-1999 GCF_000333255.1 Methylobacterium sp. B1
GGCGCCGAAGCTCCCGACACCACGGCGTTGAAGTCGCCGGTCCAGACCCGGTCGTCCTGGACCGCCTTGCGGTCGGCCCACGCGCTGGGCGAGACCCTGGGCATCGCCTTCCTGGGCACGCTGACGGCGGCGGTCTTCGCCTTCCCGGTGGCGTTCCTGGCGGCCCGGAACGTCGTGCCCAACCCCTTCGCGCGGTTCGCCGTCCGCCGCGGCCTCGACGTGATGCGCTCGGTGGACGTGCTGATCTGGGCGCTGATCTGGATCAACGTCGTGGGCCTGGGCCCCTTCGCGGGGGCGCTCGCCATCGCGTGCTCGGATTTCGGGGCGCTCGGAAAGCTGTTCTCCGAGGCGATCGAGACCTGCGACAAGCGTGCCGGCGAGGGCGTCGTCGCCTCGGGCGGCTCGCGCCTGCACCGCATCCGCTTCGGGCTGATCCCCGGGGTCCTGCCGGTGCTGGCGAGCCAGGTCCTGTACTTCTTCGAGTCGAACACCCGGTCGGCGACGATCATCGGCATCGTCGGTGCCGGGGGCATCGGTCAGTACCTCACCGAGCTGATCCGCGTGCTGGAGCTGCAGCAGGTCGCCTTCCTGGTGCTGATGATCCTCGTCACCGTGGCGGCGATCGACTGGGTCTCGACCCGCCTGCGCCGGGCGATCATCGGGCCGGCGGCGCGCTGAGCCGGCGGCCCGATAAACCGCCGATCACCCGCCGATCACCAGCTCCACCCGGTCGGCGGCGAACAGGGTGCGGTTCGCCTGGATCGGCACGCCGGCGGGATCGATGTTGACGCTCGACACCACCAGAACGACCCGCCCCGGGGTGATGTCGAGGCGCTGCGCCTCCGCGGAATCGGCCGGCCGGGCGCGGATGCGCGTCGAGAGCCGGGTATAGTCGTGCAGGCCGCAGGCCGCGAAGGCCCGGGTGATCGAGCCGCGTTCGGCATAGGCCTCGGCGAAGCCCGCGAAGCGCGGCAGCGGCAGCCAGGTCAGCGCCGTCGAGAGCGGGGCGTCGTCCGCCCGGTGGACCGTCAGCAGCTCCAGGATCGGCGCGCCGGGGGCGAGGGCCAGGGCTGCCGCCTGCTCGGGCCCGGCCGGGACCGTGGTCGAGGCGACGAGGTCGCCCCAGGCCTCGCGTCCGGCCCCGGCGACGATCTCGGAGAACCGCGTGCGCGGCCCGATCGGGTAGGCGAGGGGTGCCTCCTCCACGAAGGTGCCCCGGCCCTGGCTGGCGCGCACGAGCCCGCCCTCGGCGAGCGCCGCGAGGGCACGTCGCACGGTGTGCCGGTTCACGGCGAAGCGCGCCGCCAGGGCGGCCTCGGCGGGCAGCTGCTGTCCCGGCGGATAGCGCCCCGCCGCGATCTCGGCCGTCAGCGCGTCGGCGATCTGCCGCCACGCCGTCAGACCCTCGCCCCGGACGAGGCCGGGTGCCTGCTCCTGCGCATCCATCCTGTCATCCAAACTTCATTTGTGCGGCGCACGCCAGTTGTCTATACACCTATACAACCGAGCGACGGAGGGATTCGCGATGACGACGAGCCCGAGACATCCGGCATCCGAGGGGGAGATCGGGGCGCGCCAGGCCGTGATGGCGCTCTGTGCCGAGGCGAGCCGCACGGACCTGGAGGCGGCCCTGTCGGTCCTCGACACCCCGGCCGCCGCGGATCTCCGGCCGCCGGAGACGGGGCTCGTGATGGCCTCAGGCCGGATCGGCGGCGACGGGCGCCCGTTCAACCTCGGCGAGGTCAGCGTGACCCGGGCCGCCATCCGCCTCGCGGACGGTCCGGCCGGCTTCGCCTACCATCTCGGCCGCGACCGCACGAAGGCGCGGCTCGCCGCGATCCTCGACGCCCTTTGGCAGGACCCGGACCGGCGCGCCCGGGGCCTCGTCAGCGATCTCTCCTATCCCCTGCCGGTGACGGTGATCTGCGAATTGCTCGGCGTTCCGCGGGAGGACGAGCCGCGGTTCCAGGCCTGGGCGACGCAGCTCGCCACCGCGGTG
>NZ_BACT01000786.1:0-1928 GCF_000333255.1 Methylobacterium sp. B1
CAAGACGCTCGGCGTGCCGGTGAAGCTGCGGGTGGCGAGCGACTACGCCGCCGTGATCGAGGGCCAGCGGGCCGGCAACATCCAGATCGCGTGGTACGGACCGGCCTCCTTCGCGCGGGCCGTGATGACCGGCGTGAAGATCGAGCCGATCGTCAACCAAAAGCACGAGACCGGCGCCTCGGGCTACTATTCGGTGGTCTACGTTCTGGCCTCCAGCCCCTACAAGACCGTCGAGGATCTCAAGGGCAAGAACCTCGCCCTGGTCGATCCGAACTCCACCTCCGGCAACCAGGCGCCGCGCTTCTTCCTGAAGCGGGCCGGCTACGACGTGGAGAAGTTCTTCGGCAAGACCTTCTACGCGGGCAGCCACGAGAACGCCGTGCTGGCGCTCACCCAGGGCACGGCCGACGCCGCCGCCAACCTGTGGAATTCCGAGACCGACACGATGGTCACCCGCATGGCCGCCAAGGGCATGCTCAAGAAGCCCGACGGCACGCCGATGCAGCAATCGGACTTCCGGGTCGTGTTCAAGTCCGACTTCCTGCCGGAGGGGCCCTTCGCCATGCTGACGAGCCTGCCGGACGACCTGAAGGCCAAGATCCGCGACGCCTTCGTGGCCCTGCCGAAGGCCGACAAGGCCGCCTTCGACCGTCTCTCCGACGGCAAGGATCAGGATCTGACGCCGGTGACCCTCAAGGATTATCAGCCGATCATCGACATGCTGCGGTTCAACGACGAGCAGCGCCGGAAGTCCTGATCCGGGCCCGCCCGCCTTGCGCGGTCTGACACCCCTGTCGCCGGAGCGGGAAGCCGCCCTCTCCGGCCTCTACGCGGCGGCGACCGGCGCTGCGCGCCGCCGCACGCTGGCGGGCTTCGCCCTTGTGGCGGCGCTCGCCCTGGTCGCCGGCTTGGTCGCCGAGGTGCGGCCGCTGGTCTTCGCCGAGAACATCGGCAAGTTCACCGCCTACATCCAGCAGATCCTGCCGCCGATCAGCCTCGAGCATCCGCTCGAGGACGTCCGCAGCTGGTACTGGGGCCTGCCCAAATGGCTGGGCCTGCTGGGCGAGACCCTGCTCATGGCCTATCTCGGGACGCTGCTCGGGGGGCTCGCGGGCTTCGCCCTCAGCTTCGTGGCCGCCGCCAACCTCGTGCGGTCGCGCCTGCTGCGCGTCGGCGCCAAGCGCCTCCTGGAATTGTGCCGCACCGTCCCCGAGGTGGTGTTCGCCCTGATCTTCGTGATCGCCTTCGGGCTCGGCCCGATGGTGGGCGTGCTCGCCATCGCGATCCACACCACGGGGGCGCTCGGCAAGCTGTTCTCCGAGGTGGTCGAGAACATCGACATGCGGCCCGTCGAGGGCCTGTCGGCCTCGGGCGCAACCTGGGTCCAGACGGTGCGCTTCGCGGTGCTGCCGCAGGTGCTGTCGAACTTCGCCTCCTACGCGCTGCTGCGCTTCGAGATCAACGTGCGCGGGGCCGGGGTGATGGGCTTCGTCGGCGCCGGCGGCATCGGCCAGGAATTCCTCGTGGCGATCCGCAATTTCTACTACGCGGACGTGAGCGCGATCCTCGTGCTGATCATCCTGACCGTGTTCTGCATCGACCTCGCCACCGAGCGGGTCCGTCACCGCCTGATCGGCGCGGAGCAGGCCCGATGAGCCCGCGTCCCGAGGCTCTGCGGGCGGCGGCCCGGGCCGACCTCGCCCGCCTGCGCGCGCGCTACCCCGCGCAGTTCCGCACCGACTGGCCGGGGCGGGCGCGGCTCGCCGCCCTGCTCGCCGTCCTGATCGGGCTCGCGGCGTTCGGCTACTGGCGCCTCGACTTCTCGATGGCGCGGATCCTCCACGGGCTCGGGCGGCTCGGTACCTTCGCGGTGCTGATGCTACCGCCGTCCCCGGAGGGCCAGTTCTGGACCTTCCTGCACGCGCGGG
>NZ_BACT01000785.1:0-4993 GCF_000333255.1 Methylobacterium sp. B1
GTCTCTCTCCCCGTCGCCCCGCGGCCCTGATTGCGGCACGCGCCCGGCGGCTTCCGCCCGGACCGCTTCCCGCAAGCGTCCGTTAACCGAACTCGGCCAGACAGGATCGGTCACGAGGCGCCGGTTCCGGAGCCAGTTCCGACCCATCGGCCTCTCTACCAGAGGTGGGCCGGAACACAATCGGATGCGGCCCGGTCCGCGTGTCGAACCGGCCCTGCTTTCGACAGGTCCGGCGCCCACCAACGCCACGTCTGGATAGGGAGACGACCATGCGCGTGTCACGCCTCAGCTTCGCCGTCGTGGCGATGCTGGCCGGCGGCCTCGCGACCGGTGCCCGGGCGGCGCCGCCCGCAGGCCCCGAGGCTGGGGTCGGACCGGTGACCAAGCTGCCGCTGCCGCGCTACGCGAGCCTGAAGACCGATCGCGTCAACCTCCGCGAGGGCCCCTCCAAGGATCACCGCACCCTTTGGGTCTTCCAGCGGGCCGGCCTGCCCGTCGAGATCATCGGCGAGTTCGAGACCTGGCGCCGGATCCGCGATTCGGAGGGGACCGAAGGCTGGGTGCTGCACTCCCTGCTGTCCGGCCGCCGGACCGCCATCGTGAATGCCGGCCCCGACAAGGGCGTCGAGAAGGCTGCCGTATCGCTGCGCGCGAAGGCCGACGACGGCGCCGAGGACGAGGCCAAGCTTCAGACCGGGGTGATCGGCAGCGTCAAGAGCTGCACCGGCACGTGGTGCCGCCTGATCGTCGCCCTGCCGAACAAGCGGGACGTGGATGGCTATATCCGCCAGAACCGCCTGTGGGGCGTCTATCCGAACGAGGTCGTGGAGTAGCGTTCGGCGCGATCATCGCCATCGGGCGATGCCGGCCGGCACGGACACTCCCATACCGGGACCGCGCAGCAGACGGTATCCGATGCCGGCACCGATCGCCGCACCCCGACCGGAATGGCCGGCGCTCCGGTGTCGCGCGACCGAGCGCAAACGCAAAGGCCCGGACGAAACCGGGCCTTTGCGACGATCCTGATGATTCCTTGAGCCGTACCGCGGCGTCAGCCCTGGCGGCGGCCCGCCGGCCGGCTGCGGCGCAGCCGTACGATCACCTCGACCCCGGCGATCTCCATCCCCTCGGGGGCCTCGGGCAGCGAATCAACCGTGATGCCGCAATCCGGCATGTCGATGACCTGGCTCTCGTCTTCCAGGTAGAAGTGGTGGTGCTCGGTCGGGTTCGTGTCGAAATAGGCCTTCGACCCGTCGAGCGCGAGCTGGCGCAGCAGCCCCGCCTCGGTGAACTGATGGAGGGTGTTGTACACCGTCGCCAGCGACACCGGCACCTTGGCGCGCATCGCTTCGTCGTAGAGCATCTCGGCCGTGAGATGGCGGTCGCCGCGGCCGAACAGAAGCCAGCCGAGGGAGAGACGCTGCCGCGTCGGCCGCAGGCCGGCCCGACGCAGGCGGTCGCGGAGGTCGGACAGCGGGCACCCGCGCCGCGGAGTCCCGTTGGCCTCCAACTGGGGGGCGGGGACCCGGCCGTTGAAGACGGCCTGGAATGGCACCGGTTCGGACATCGCTGGACTGAACGCTCGACGAGGGGCCTGAAGGAACGGATGTCGCCCGAGTATATTGAAGTGGTCAGGCTGTCGCAACCCGAGCGTTGCCGCATGCCTGCGGCCGCAGGCTTTGAAGGCGCGACGCCCCGTGCTAACCCGCGCGCCAGCCGACGGGCCGAGTATAGTCGCCCGCGACGTGAAGATCGCGCACATCCGAGGAAACAGCCAACCCAATGCCGCCAGACGCCGAGACACAAGCGCAGGACGCGAACCGCCGGTCGCACTATTCTTACGAGGATCTTCTGGCCTGCGGGCGCGGCGAACTCTTCGGATCCGGGAACGCGCAATTGCCGCTTCCGCCGATGCTGATGTTCGACCGCATCACGTCCATCGCGGCCGAGGGTGGCGCCCATGGGAAGGGCCACGTGACCGCCGAACTCGACATTCGGCCGGACCTCTGGTTCTTCCCCTGCCACTTTCAGGGCGATCCGGTGATGCCGGGCTGCCTCGGGCTCGATGCGCTCTGGCAGATGCTGGGCTTCCATCTCGGCTGGCTCGGCTCGCCGGGTCGTGGCCGCGCCCTCGGCGTCGGCGAGGTGAAGCTCGCCGGCCAAGTCCTGCCGACGATGAAGAAGGTGGTCTACAATGTCGACGTGAAGCGCGTCCGTCAGGGCAAGCTCGTCCTCGGCATCGGCGACGGCTGGCTCGAAGCGGACGGCGAGCGCGTCTATCAGGTTCAGGACATGCGGGTCGGCCTGTTCCAGAGCTGAATCGCGTCGGCCGGGCGTCCGGTTCGCGGCTCGGCCGCAACGCCGGACGATCTCGGTGGTTGAGATTGTGTCCGCGTCACCTTAGCTGACCGGTACGTGGCCCGGGCGACCGAGGCCGCGACGGAGGTAGTGTCACCATCATGCGCCGTGTCGTCATCACCGGGATGGGCATCGTCTCGTCCATCGGCAACAACACGCAGGAGGTGCTCGCCTCCCTGCGCGAAGCCCGCTCGGGCATCGCGCGCGACGCCAGCTACGCCGAGCACGGCTTCCGAAGCCAGGTCTCGGGCGCGCCGACCCTCGACCCCGAAGGCGTGGTGGACCGGCGCGCCATGCGCTTCCACGGCGGCGGCACCGCCTGGAACCACGTCGCCATGGATCAGGCGATCCGGGACGCGGGTCTAGAACAGGGCGACATCTCGAACGAGCGCACCGGCATCATCATGGGTTCGGGCGGTCCGTCGACCCGGGTGATCGTCGAGGCCGCCGCCATCGCCCGGGAGAAGGGCCCCAAGCGCATCGGCCCGTTCGCGGTGCCGAAGGCGATGTCGTCCACCGCCTCGGCGACCCTGGCGACGTGGTTCAAGATCCGCGGCGTGAATTATTCGATCTCCTCCGCCTGCGCGACGTCGAATCACTGCATCGGCAACGCCGCAGAGATCATCCAGGGCGGGCGGCAGGACATCATCTTCGCGGGTGGGTGCGAAGACCTCGACTGGACCCTCTCGGTGCTGTTCGACGCCATGGGCGCCATGTCGTCCAAGTACAACGACACGCCGTCCCGGGCCTCCCGCGCCTACGATGCCAACCGCGACGGCTTCGTCATCGCCGGCGGCGCGGGCGTTCTGGTCCTCGAGGAGCTGGAGCACGCCAAGGCGCGGGGCGCCCGGATCTACGGCGAGATGGCCGGCTACGGCGCCACGTCGGATGGGCACGACATGGTGGCGCCGTCGGGCGAAGGGGCCGTCCGCTGCATGCGGCAGGCCATGGAAGGCCTGAAGGGCGCGCGGATCGACTACATCAACCCGCACGCCACCTCGACGCCGGTCGGCGACGACAAGGAGATCGAGGCGATCCGCGAGGTCTTCGGCCGGGGCGACGCATGCCCGCCGATCGCCGCCACGAAGTCGCTCACCGGTCACTCGCTCGGCGCCACCGGCGTGCAGGAGGCGATCTACAGCCTGCTCATGATGAACAACGGCTTCATCTGCGAGAGCGCGCATATCGACGAACTCGATCCCGCCTTCGCCGACATGCCGATCCTGCGGGCGCGTCGGGACGACGCGCAGCTCGGGCACGTGCTGACGAATTCCTTCGGCTTCGGCGGCACCAATGCGACCCTGGTCCTGAAGCACGTCGACGCCTGATTACTGAAGGGAACCGCCGGCTTGAGGTCGGCGTTTACCGAATGTTGAGATCTGGTGGTGGCAATGGGGACTTTCATCTTCGGAACGCTAAGCGGGCTGGTCATCGCCGGTTGCGCCGCGATCTACGCCAAGCAGGCCCTCATCGACGAGGCCCAATCGCATACGGACGGCCATTTCTGAGTCCGGCCGCCCCGCCGGGAACGCCCCGCCAACAGGCGGGGCTTTTTTTTGCCTGCCGTCCGACCGCCGACCGGTTTGGAACGCACGGCGAGCCGCGCTAAGGCACCCTTTGGCGGTTCGCTTGCGCGGATCGCGGACCGTCCCCGCCTGGTAGGGGCGGCGTGCTTGGTCAGGATGTGAGTCGGCATGACGGGATTGATGGCAGGCAAGCGCGGCCTGATCATGGGCGTCGCGAACGATCACTCGATCGCCTGGGGTATCGCCAAGGCGCTGCACGCCCAGGGCGCGCGCCTGGCTTTCACCTACCAGGGCGAGGCTTTGGGACGCCGCGTGGCACCGCTCGCCGCCAAACTCGATTCGGATCTCGTCCTCCCCTGCGACGTCGAGGACCTCGCCTCCGTGGATGCGACCTTCGAGGCCCTCGATGCGCGATTCGACGGCGGCCTCGACTTCGTGGTCCACGCCATCGGCTTCTCCGACAAGGCGCAGCTCAAGGGCCGCTACGTCGACGTGACCACCCGCGAGAATTTCGTGCGGACGATGACGATCTCGTGCTTCTCGTTCACCGAGATCGCGCAGCGCGCGGCCAAGCGGATGACGCAGGGCGGGTCCCTGCTGACCCTGACTTACGGCGGGGCGACCCGGGTCATGCCGAACTACAACGTGATGGGCGTGGCCAAGGCGGCGCTGGAGGCGTCCGTCCGCTACCTCGCGAGCGATCTCGGTCCGGACGGGATCCGCGTCAACGCGCTCTCCGCCGGCCCGATGCGGACGCTGGCGGGCGCCGGGATCGCCGACGCGCGGCTGATGTTCAATCACCAGCGGGCCCATGCGCCGCTGCGGCGCACGGTGAGCCTGGAGGATGTCGGCGGCTCAGCCCTCTACCTCCTGTCGCCGCTCTCGGGCGGTGTCACCGGCGAGGTCCATTTCGTGGATGCCGGCTACAACATCATCTCGATGCCGCGCCCGGACGTGCTTCAGGCCCAGGACGCGGCCGGAGTCGTCGGCGACGCCTGAGCCTCACTCCTCCGGGATGCGGCCCGGAGGCAGCGGGCCGCGCCGGACGCCGCGTTCGTCGCGCCGCGCCCGCACGGCGCGGATTTCTTCCGCGGAGGGCGGCGCGGACG
>NZ_BACT01000784.1:0-1044 GCF_000333255.1 Methylobacterium sp. B1
CATCGCCCGACACATGATCGCAAATGGATCGTTTCCGTCGATTCGGCCGACTACTNCGCCACGACTTTTTTTCGCCCGCGCGGCTTGGAAGCAGGCGCGACCACGGTTTCCGGTGTCGGCGCCGGCGCTGGCGCCCCGACGTTCTTGCGGCGCTGCTGCCCGAGGCCCAGAGCCCGAGCCAGCTCGGAGCGTTGGGCGGAGTAGCTTGCAGCGGTCATGGGATAGTCCCGCGGCAAGCCCCACTTCTCACGGTAGGCCTCGGGCGTCAGACCTCGCAACGTAAGGTGACGGCGAAGCGTCTTGTACGGCTTCCCGTCCTCGAAGCTGATGATATGATCCGCCGTGACCGACTTGCGGATCTGGGACGGGCTCATCTTTTCAACGGGCGAATTCGCGGCACGACTTTGAGTTGTCAAACCACTCAACGCCGCATGGATGCCGCCAATCAACCCGGGAAGCTCCGAAGCCGGCACGGAATTGTTCGACACATAAGCCGCCACGATATCTACCGTGAGATCGACCGACGGGCTGTGCTCGTTAGCTGCGCTGTCACTCACGATAAACTCCATGAGTACAAATCACCAAGTCGATCAATCCAGGTCGGATGCGATCGAATTCATCATAACGATAGCAGAGTATACAAAAAATCTCAATCATAATTGCGGAGGCGCGGAGAGATCGAAACCGCGCGGCGTCGATGCCAGGGGGATGCCAGGGGATGTCAGGGCGATGCCGTCGTTGACCGGGCATTAACCATGCCGTCGCTAGGGTTCGTTAACCATGCCGGCGACCCGTTTCTGGGCGGCATGATCGATGACCTTCGGACTTCGGTGCCGGAGATGTGGGCGGAGACCGGGATCAGGTGCGGACGGCGGCTGACCGGCGGAAACGGCAGAACTCGCGGCTGGCCGTCGCGGCGCTGAGCTTAACGCTCGCGACGCCGGCGCTGGCTCAACGCTTCGACGCGACGAGTCCCGTCACGGGTCAGCCCGACAATCCCGGCATCGGGCAGGAGGCGGCGCCGAACGGCCTGCCAGCCCTCAA
>NZ_BACT01000783.1:0-3733 GCF_000333255.1 Methylobacterium sp. B1
AGGGCCTACCCGGCCGGAATACGCGGTGCTGCTCGCCTACGCGAAGCTGTCTCTGCACGACGCCATCCTCGACAGCACCGTGCCGAACGATCCCTATTTCGACCGGGAGCTGCAGCGCTACTTCCCGAAGGCCCTGCGCGAGCGCTTCCCGGACGCCGTGAAGGCACACCGCTTGCGCCGCGAGATCATCGCCACGGCGCTCGCCAACATCATCGTCAACCGCGGCGGGCCCTCGCTGGTGACACGGCTCGTGGACGGCACCGGCGCCGACGCCGCGATCATCGCCAAGGCCTACGCGATGACCCGGGACGCCTTCGGGCTGATGGAGCTGAACCTTGCCATCGACGGTCTGGCGGGCCGCGTTTCGGGGCAGGAGCAGCTCGATCTCTATGCGGAGGTGCAGGATCTGCTGCTGAACCGGATCGTCTGGTTCATCCGCAACCTCGATCTGAGCGGAGGGCTCGCCCCCATGGTCGCCCGCTACCGGGACGGCATTGCCGCGGTCGAGGCGGCTCTGCCCGAGGTCCTCGGGGATGAGGCCCGCGCAGCCATCGACGCCCGCGAGGCGGAACTGACGGGGCACGGCATGGCCCCGGCCCAGGCCCGGCGGCTGGCCTCGCTCACCGCGCTCGGATCCGCACCCGATGTCGTCCGCGTCGCAGAGGCGAGTGGCCGACCGGTCGCGGAGGTGGCCGCGACCCATTTCGCCCTGGAGCATGCCTTCCGGCTCGACGATCTGGCGGCTGCGGCGCGGACTGTGCCGGTGGCCGACACGTTCGACCGCGTCGCGCTGGAGCGCGCGGTCGCCGGCATCGCCGCCGCCCATCGCAAACTCACCGCCGAGGTGGTGGCGGATCTGGGCGCGGGCCCCGACGCGGTGGAGGCTTGGGTGAAGGCGCGCGGCGCTCCGCTGGCCCGGATCCGCGACGCGGTGGACGCGATCGGTGCGTCCGGCCTCACCGTCTCCAAGGCGACCGTGGCCGCCAGCCTGCTGGGCGACCTCGTTCGGGCCGACTGATTGTTCAGGCGCCGGGCACGGAAGCCGACGCAACTTCGTGGCGACGGCGGCTGACCGCGGTGAGGACCAGGCCGAGCCCGGCGAGGGACATCGCCGCGGCGATCAACGGAAGCTCGCGGTAGCTCGCGCCGAGGGTCAGAGCGGTACCACCGATCCAGGCGCCGACGGCATTGCCGAGGTTGAATGCGCCCTGGTTGAGCGTGGAGGCGAGGTTCGGCGCATCGGTCGCGGCTTCGACAACCCAGATCTGCAGCGGCGAAACCAGCGCGAAGACGAGTCCTGACCAGAGGACCATCACGGGAACGGTCAGAACGGGATCGTGCGCGACGGCCGCCAGGACCAGCAAGGCGGCCACGATGCCGAGGAAGCTGCCGATGATCGTCGCCATCGGACTCCGATCGGCAAGATGACCGCCGGCGAGGTTGCCGATGGTCAGGCCCAGTCCGGCCGAAAACAGCACACCCGTCACCCCACGCGGAGAGAAGCCGGACACCCCGGTCAGGAACGGTGTGATGTAGGTGAATACGGTGAAGAAGCTCACCGACGACAGGGTCGAGATCAGCATCGGCCGCAAGACCGGCCAGCGGCCGAGCGCCCTGAACTCGCTGGCGAGACGGCCACGCGTTCCCGGAAGGCCGGTGGGCACACAGAGCTGGATCGCGAGGCCGGCCGCGAGGCCGATCGCCACCACCGCCCAGAAGGTCGACCGCCATCCCGCGACCTGGCCGAGGGCGGTCCCCAGGGGCACACCCAGCACGTTGGCAAGCGTCAGGCCCGCGAACATCAGCGAAACCGCCTGCGTGCGCCTCTCTCGCGGCACGAGGTCCCGCGCCACCACGGCGCCGATTCCGAAGAACGCTCCGTGGGCGAAGGCGGTCAGGACACGCGCCGTCATCAGCAAGGCGTAGCTCGGTGCCAACGCGCAGCCGAGATTTCCTGCCAGGAACACAGCCATCAGCGCGAGAAGCGCGGTCTTGCGCGGCAGGCCCGCGGTGGCGATCGCCACGATCGGCGCCCCCACGACCACGCCCATGGCATAGCCCGACACCAGATAGCCGGCCTGCGGGATGGTGACACCGAAGCTCTGCGCCACCTCCGGGAGCAGGCCCATGATGACGAACTCGGTGGTGCCGATCCCAAACGAGGCGACGGCAAGGGCGAGGATCGGCAGAGGCAGCACGGCAAAGTCCTTCGGCACGGGCAAGATCCGATGGTGCAGAGCAGCATCGCAGCGCGTCAGCGATTGGATAGCGCCGTTGACGCGGCGCACACTTGCGCGACGCGCAGAGAGCCCGCCGGTGCGGATCGGCCTGGCCGGAGCGGAGGAGCAGGGAGTTCCCGATGGATGGGGGCGCGGGAAAACGGGTCGCTGCGGCTGGGATGCCGCACCTGCGGCTCACCCCCGCCGCGAGCTTCCGGATGGCCGGAGCCGCCTTCGATCAGGTCGAGACAGCGCCAGCACAACGCCGCGCTTGGCCTAGGCGTCCGTCGGAACGTGAAGTGGAGATCGCCTCGTCCGGCGCCCCGGCGGCTGTCTTGCGAGGCCATGAGTCACGGCGTGACCGGCGACCACCCCCGAGTGCGGCCGCGGCAATCGATCGGTGGGATCGGCTTAAAGATGATGGAGGCCAAGTAGGCCTGAACCGAGGCAGTGTCGAAGCAACGACACCGCCTCGTTGAGCCGAGGTCATCACAACACTGTCTTCGCAGACGTCAGCATCGCAAGTCAGGTAGGTAGACGGGTCGTGGCCGCGGGGGCCGCCCGAGCTGCGGGACGCGTCCGACGTGACTGAGCGATCCGGGCCACGAGGTCCATCGTGCCTGAGCCTAAGTGGCACCGGCGGACATCGAGAGTCGAAGTCGCCGGCCCAGCGGAGCCACGCCAGCGCAGAAGGCAAGACTCCACCCAGCCAATCGAGCGAGGTAATCTGTGCGGCAAGCCGCTCAGTAGTCTTGAGTCATCGCCCGACACATTGATCGCAATGGATCGTTTCCGTCGATTCGGCCGACTACTCCGCCACGACCTTTCGGAGGTCGCCGCCCGGGCCGGCCGGATCGCCGCCGGCCTCGCCCATCGCGGCATCGGCCCCGGCGACGTCGTCGGCCTGTGGATGGCCCGCGGCCCGGACCTCCTCGTGACGCAGATCGGCATCACGATGTCGGGGGCGGCGTGGCTGCCCTTCGACGCCGAGGCGCCGGCCGACCGAGTCGGCGTGTGCCTCACCGATGCGAGCGCGAAGGCGCTGCTGGTCTCGCCGGCGCTGGCGGCCGCGGCGCCCGACGGGACGCCCGCCCTGACGCCCGCCGATCTCGACGCGGGGACGCCCGCCAACGCACCTAGGGTAGCCTAGATATGGCCGACGATACCGATCTCGATGCCGCATCGGAGTGCGCGCTCGCCAACATGGCGCGGGTCCGCCCGGTGTTGGACAAGATTGCCGACAAGTGGACGATCTTGATCCTCACGGTGCTTTGCCCACGGCCGTCACGGTTCAACGCCATCAAGCGGCGGCTTGATGGCATCACGCACAAGGCGTTGGCGGACGCGTTGAAAAGGCTGGAGCGCAACGGCCTGGTGACCCGGACGGTGCTTCCGACCGCACCCATCGGCGTCGAGTATGCGATCACCCCACTCGGACATTCGCTACGCCAGCCCTTCGAGGCGCTCTGCGCCTGGGCGCTCCACAACAGTGCGGCGAGTGAGGCGGCCAACCA
>NZ_BACT01000782.1:0-5439 GCF_000333255.1 Methylobacterium sp. B1
TACACCAAGCCGTCAAGCAGGAGCGTACGCCGCCGTCGACGCCGGAAAGGCAAAGTAATGGCCGCCCTCTGCCCCGAGGGTGCCGAGAAGTTCCCGGCCGAGAAGGTCAAGGCCGCCTTCAAGGAAGCCCAGTCGAAGGTCGTGCGCTGGAACGTGCTCGACACCGGCTCGCGCATCGACGGCCGTGACCTGAAGACGGTCCGCCCGATCGTCTCCGAGGTCGGCGTCCTGCCCCGCGCCCACGGCTCGTCGCTGTTCACCCGCGGCGAGACCCAGGCCCTCGTGGTCGCCACGCTCGGCACCGGTGAGGACGAGCAGTTCATCGACTCGCTGGAAGGCACCTACAAGGAGCGCTTCCTGCTTCACTACAACTTCCCTCCCTATTCCGTCGGCGAGACCGGCCGGATGGGCTCCCCCGGCCGTCGCGAGATCGGCCACGGCAAGCTGGCGTGGCGGGCGATCCGCCCGGTCCTGCCGCCGGCCCACGAGTTCCCCTACACGATCCGCGTCGTGTCGGAGATCACCGAGTCGAACGGCTCGTCCTCGATGGCCTCGGTCTGCGGCGGCTCGCTGTCGCTGATGGATGCGGGCGTGCCCCTGCGCCGTCCCGTGGCCGGCATCGCCATGGGCCTCATCCTCGAGGGTGAGCGCTTCGCGGTCCTGTCCGACATCCTCGGCGACGAGGATCACCTCGGCGACATGGACTTCAAGGTGGCCGGCACGGACGAGGGCGTGACCTCGCTCCAGATGGACATCAAGATCGCCGGCATCACCGAGGAGATCATGCGGGTCGCCCTCGATCAGGCGAAGGACGGGCGCGCCCACATCCTGGCCGAGATGGCCAAGGCCCTGACCGCTGCCCGTCCGGAGCTCGGCGAGTACGCGCCGCGCATCGAGACGATGCAGATCCCGACCGACAAGATCCGCGACGTGATCGGCACCGGCGGCAAGGTGATCCGCGAGATCGTCGAGAAGACCGGCGCCAAGATCAACATCGAGGATACCGGCATCGTCAAGATCGCCTCGGCCGACGGCAAGGCGATCAAGGCGGCCTACAACTGGATCCGCTCGATCGTGGCGGAGCCGGAGGTCGGCGTGATCTACGACGGCACGATCGTGAAGTGCATGGAGTTCGGTGCCTTCGTGAACTTCTTCGGCGCCAAGGACGGCCTCGTCCACATCTCGGAACTCGCCGCCCAGCGGGTCGCCAAGGTGCAGGACGTCGTCAAGGAGGGCGACAAGGTCAAGGTGAAGTTCCTCGGTCAGGACGACCGCGGCAAGATCCGCCTGTCCATGAAGGTCGTCGATCAGCAGACCGGCGAGGACATCACCGAGAAGGTGAAGGCCGAGCGCGATTCCAGCCGCGGCGAGCGGGACGGCGAGTCCCGCGAGCCCCGCGAGGGCGGCCGCCACCGCGGCGAGCGCCGCCGCGAGGCGGGCGAGTAAGCGCGCGCACGCACCCCGTGCGGGCTTCGGCCGGCGCGGGATGGTTCAGATGGGCGCGGTCCTTCGGGGCCGCGCCCTTTTTCATGGCGCATCGCCCCGCCTCCGCCCGGAGCGGTGCCCCCTCCCTCATCGCGGGCGCGGCGACGCGCACTTGAATAGAGTCTGCCCGGTTCGACCGCATGGGGGCTGCGACGGGTGGCTTCGCGACGGTTCGCGTCCCGGCTGCAGACGCACCGAAGCGGACGTTGCTGCCACGCCTGCGCATGACCTGTCTTGGCGATCAGCGCCCGTCGCTCGTCATCTCGCGAGTGGGGCGACGGCCCAAGCCGTTCCGGGTTTCAGGACATCGCGCGTCTGCGCGATCCACGCGGACAAGGGCGCCAGCCGAAGGCCAAACGGCGGATACAGACCCTGCGCCTTCGATGTGTAAGAGGCCTGATCGACGGCGACCGGTGATCCGCGAGGGCGATCACCCAGTCCGGAGGACACGCATGCTCGGCCTCCGCGAGGCGCCGCAGCACGGCCCGCGGAGTCTCCGGCCCGGCGGCGCGTCCACGGCGTCGTCGAGCACCCGCAGCCTCGCCTCGGCGGGTCACGGGCCGGCGCAGCGCTAGGGTGCCGCGCTGGAACACCGGGGGTGTAAGCGAGGACCAGGATCGCCACCGCGTCCGGCACCCTGCGCGACGGGTCCGGCGGCATCCGCGGCCGCCCCGTCCGACCGCGAAGGGAACGCAGCCGGCGCGCCCGCGTTCGACCGGCGACCTTCACAACAGGGATCCGTCCATGGCCAACGACATGATGCACGATATCTTCAGCGGGGAGCCGAACATCTCCACCACCGAGCGCGCTGTCTCGGTGGCTCTCGGACTCGGGATCGCGGCCGTGGCCGCGCAGCCGCGGCCCAACAAGCTTCTGAGCCTGCTGGCGCTCGTCGTCGGCGTCGGCCTGGCGGTGCGTGGCGCGACCGGCCACTGCGCCGTGAAGGCCGCCTCCGAGCATTTCTGAGCGCGCAGGCCGATCGGACGACAAAGAAAAAGGGGCGCCCCGCGGGGCGCCCCTCATCGTTTCCGGGTCGGCCGGAAGGATCAGTAGGTGGTGGTGCGGCGGCCGGCGATCATGCCGTAGATGAACAGAACCACCACGGCGCCCACGATGGCGCCGATGAAGCCCGCTCCCTGGTTCGGCCCGTACCAGCCCACGGCCTGGCCGAGGAACGTCGCCACGAAGGCGCCGACGATGCCGAGGATCGTCGTCAGGATGAAGCCCGCCGGCTCATTCGGTCCCGGCATGAGAAACTTGGCGATGACGCCCGCGAGGAAACCGATGATGATGGTCCAGAGGATACCCATGACAAACCCCAAAGCATGACTGTCGATGGCGGCAGAACGCTTCGAGACCCGCGACGGTTGCCCGCACCCTGCCCCGCGGTGACGATTTTCCGCGTGTTCCAGCGGTGCGTGCGTGTGTGGCCCTTTACGGCCGGGTGGGTGCGACGGCAGATACGCCGGTTCTCAAGGTTGTGGAGGCGGGTATGGACATTCAGCGGATCGAGCCGGGCAAGCGGATGTCGCAGGCCGTCGTCTTCGGCGACATGGTCTATCTCGCCGGTCAGGTCGCGTCCGACACGGTCGGCACCGGGGTGACGATCCAGACCCAGCAGATCCTGTCGGAGATCGACCGTCTCCTGGCCGCCGCCGGCAGCGACAAGGCGCGCATCCTCGCGGCCACGATCTACCTCGCCGACATCGCCACCTTCGCGGAGATGAACGCCGCGTGGGATGCCTGGGTCTCCCCGGAGAACCCGCCGGCGCGCGCCACCGTCGAGGCCAAGCTCGCGGCGCCCGAGTACCTCGTGGAGATCGTGATCGTGGCCGCGAAGAGCCGATGAGCGGCCGCCGTCGCTCGGTGCTGGCGGCCGCCGCGGCCGCCCTGCTGGGAGGCGTCCTGGCGGCCCTGCCCCTCGTGCGGCCGGCCCCGGCCGCCGAGGAGCGGGTCGTCAACATCTACAATTGGTCGGATTACATCGACCCGAAGGTGCTTGAGGCCTTCACCCGCGAGACCGGCATCAAGGTCGTCTACGACACCTACGACAACAACGAGATCCTGGAGACCAAGCTGCTCGCCGGCCGGTCCGGCTACGACATCGTCGTGCCGTCGGGGCCCTACCTGCAGCGGCTGATCCGGGCCGGCGCCTTCCTGCCGCTGGACAAGTCCAAGCTCAAGAACCTCGGCAATCTCTGGCCGGAGGTCACCAGCCGGCTGGCGGCCTACGACCCCGGCAACACCTATGCCGTCGACTACATGTGGGGCACGACCGGTATCGGCTACAACGTCGCCGCCGTCCGCGAGCGGCTGGGTCCCAATGCGCCGCTGAACTCTTGGAGCGTCGTCCTCAATCCCGCTTCGGCGAACAAGCTGAAGGAGTGCGGGATCATGATGCTCGACAGCCCCGAGGATCTGATCCCCAGCCTGCTCCCGGTCTTCGGCGCCAAGGCGGATTCGAAGCGCTGGGATGACCTGACCCTGGTGACCGACGCCCTCTACAAGGTGCGCGGCGCCGTGCGGAAGTTCCACTCGTCGGAATACATCCAGGCGCTGGCCAACGGCGATATCTGCCTGGCGGTGGGCTATTCCGGCGACATCATGCAGGCCAAGCGCCGGGCCGAGGAGGCCAAGAACGGGATCGACATCGCCTACGTGGTGCCGAAAGAGGGCGCGCTGATGTGGTTCGACACCTTCGCGATCCCGAAGGATGCCGCCCACCCGGCCGAGGCCCTGGCCTTCATCGACTACATGATGCGGCCCGATGTGGCGGCGGCCAACACCAACTTCGTGTCCTATGCCAGCGGCAACCTCGCGGCGAAGAAATTCGTGAAGCCCGAGATCCTGAACAATACCGGCATCTACCCGGACGAGGCGACGATGCAGCGCCTGTCGATCAACACCGCCTGGGACGACCGTACCCAGCGCTTCGTCACCCGGCTCTGGACCCGGGTCCGCACCGGGCGCTGACGGGCGAGAGCCGGGGGGGGCGTGTGCCTGTCGGCTCCCCGCCGATGCGATGTCCCGCTGGGGCTTCGAGGCGGATCGGACGGATGGGGCGTGGCCGACCCGGGCATGCCCTGGCCGCGCTGACGCGTCGGACCCTGTGGATGCCCCGTCAGCGCGCCTCGTCCAGCGGGATGTCGTGATTGATCAGCCAGGTGCGGACGGCGGAGCGGGTCTGCCGCGCGGCATCATTCAGCAGATGATCGGGCGTCGTGAAGAAATACGGCTGGAATGTCTTCTGCTGTGCATTGCGCAGCGTCGGGTCGAGGCCGGCCTGAAGCAGCCTCAGCACCCACGGATTGGCCGCACCGACCTGCGCTGCCAGATGGAGCAGGGAATTGCCGGTGTCATCGACCCGGTTCGGATCCGCGCCGGCCTGCAGCAGCGACGCAATCTGTGCCTCCCGGCGATTCTGGACTGCACGGAACAGGGGCGTCCAGTGACGGGGCACGCTCACGGGATCGACCGGCGCGCCGTGCCGCAGCAGGATCTCCAGATAGTGCGGATCCTCGACCATCGCGGCCATGTGCATGACGGTCTCTTGGTCGAGGCCCGGTTCGGACGGGTCGGCGCCGGCCTCGAGAAGCGCGGACACTGCGCGCGGCTGCCCGTTCCAGATCGCCCATTCGAGGAGGGTCATGTTCTGGTCGCCGCGGTCGGACAGGTTCACGCCCGGGGCCAGCGCGGCGATGCCGGCGAGATCGCCGCGGGCGACGGTGGCGGCGATGGGTGCGAGGTGCAGCCCTCGGAATGGGTCCCTGTGATGCCCCATCGGTATGGACATGACCGATCGCTCCCCGGCGCCCCGTGATTCGGCGCTGTGTGATGCGATCCATGTGATCGGAAAGGACAGGGCCGCTGCAAGGCCCGCTGCCGGGGACAAGCGCAGGCGCTTGGCAGCCTCGCGTCTTCCCTCCGCATCGTCCGGGACAGTGCCGCGGGCGG
>NZ_BACT01000781.1:0-13072 GCF_000333255.1 Methylobacterium sp. B1
GTGGACAGTTGTAGGGCGAGACGGACCCCCATCATACAGGCGAAAGCGTCCCGGCGCTTCGCGTTGACGTTACGGCTTCCCCCCGGGAGCCCGGTTACCTGAGCGGATTAGGACCGCTTAAACATCCCTATGTGTCAGTTTGCCTTGAGAAGGCAACAAATTTTTCTCGTTATCACCTGCGTTAAAAGCGGTTCTTCCACGCTCGCAAGGCGACGAACACCGCCTCGGGATCGCTTTCCGGCGGTAGGTCGACGGACCGGGCCAGGGCCGGCTGTCCGCTGCGCAGGAACGGGTTGGTCGCCCGTTCCGCGCCCATGGTCGAGGGGATCAGGAAGCGGCCTTCCGCCTTGGCGCGCTCGGCCTCGGCGAAGCGCGCCTTCAGGTCCGGATTGTCCGGATCGGCAGCCAGGGCGAAGCGTGCGTTGGAGAGTACGTAGTCGTGGCCGCTGAACACCTGCGTCGCGTCGGGCAGATCGTCGAAGCGCCGCAGGGAGCGGTACAGGGTCTCGGGCGGGCTCTCCATCACCCGCCCGCAGCCGAGGGTGAACAGGGTGTCCCCGGCGCAGACGAGGCCGGCCTGGGCGAACCAATAGGTCACGTGGTCGGCGCAGTGGCCCGGCGTCTCCCAGACCTGGGCTTCCAGGCGGCCGATCGCGACGGTGTCGCCCTCTCGCACCGTCACGTCCACCTGAGGGACCGCGTCCCCGGCCTTGGCGGGGGCGACCACCCGGGCCCCGGTCGCCTGCTTCACCGCCGGGATGCCCTCGACATGGTCGCCGTGCCGGTGCGTGACGAGGATGTCGGTCAAGCGCCAGCCGGTCTCGTCGAGGGCCTTCAGGACCGGCCCGGCCTCCGGGACGTCGATCGCCGCGCAGGCGCCGGTCGCCGGATCGCGGATGAGCACGCCGATATTGTCGCTGCGGCAGAGGAAGGTGCGAATCTCGGTCTCGGCGGCCATCGGACGGGGTCTCCCAGGAACGCGAAGGGGCGCGAAATCTGTTGCCGTGAACAGGTGATGGTCCCGCCGGGTTCCTCGGACGCTTGCCGCGCGGCGCGCGGCTCACCATTGAGTACAACGACCGTTCCGATCGCGATCTTCTGTTCCCATGCGTCTCGACGTCAACGGCTTGCGGGCCTTCTACGCCAGCCCTCTGGGCCGCACGACGCATCGTGTGGTCGGCCGCGCGCTCCACGATTTCCTCGGCTCGGTCTCGGGGCTGCGCGTCCTCGGGATCGGCTACGCGACGCCCTATCTCGGGCCGGTCCACTATATCGCCGAGCGCACGCTCGCCTTCATGCCGGCCACGCAGGGCGTGGTGAACTGGCCGAGCACCGGGCGTTCCTGCGCGGCTTTGGCCGATCCCACCATGATGCCGCTGCCCGAGGCCGCCATCGACCGGGTCATCCTGGTCCACGCCCTCGAATCGGTGGAGAGCCCGACAGAGCTGCTGCAGGAGGTCTGGCGGACCCTCACCCCGGGCGGCCGCATGATCCTGGTGGTGCCCAACCGCCGGGGCGTCTGGGCGCGCCGGGAGGCGACGCCCTTCGGTCACGGCCAGCCCTACAGCCGCTCGCAGCTCGGACGGCTGATGCGGGATACGCTGTTCTCGCCGGTGAGCTGGGCCGAGACCCTGTACATGCCGCCGGCACGCTCGCGCCTGATGCTGCGCACCGGACCCGCCTGGGAGTGGCTCGGCACCAGCCTGTCCCTGCCCTTCGCGGGCCTGCACGTGGTCGACGCGACGAAGCAGCTGTACCGGCCCGTCGCCGTGCAGCAGGTGCGGCGCGCCCGCCGTCTCGCGCCGGCCCGTGTGCTGGTGCCGGCCCCCTCCCCGGGCTGATCCGGATGCGCGATCCCCATCCACGGCGGTCGATGGTCCAGGACAGCGTGCGATCCGGTTGGACCTGATGAGCCTCGACCTCACCACCCAGCAGTTCCTGCTCGCCCTGTCGGCCCTGTTCTCGATCGTGAACCCGATCGGGGGTGCGTTCATCTTCGCGCAGGTGACGAGCGCCTTCAGCCACGCCGAGCGCGTTCTGCTGTCGCGGCGGATCGGCGGTTACGCCGCCCTGGTGATGCTCGGCGCCCTCTGGGCGGGTACGCCGATCCTCAATTTCTTCGGCGTCACGCTGGGGGCGCTGCGCATCGCCGGCGGACTCGTGGTCATGTCGTCGGCCTGGACGCAGCTAAACCGGCCGGAGGCGCGGGAGGCGCGCAAGCAGGCCGAGGCCTCGGGCTCGGCGGGCCGCGGCGCGGTCTCGACAGAGCCGCAGGGCGATCCGGCACCGGGCCCCCTCTCCGACATCGCCTTCTTCCCCCTGACGCTGCCGTTCACCACGGGACCGGGGACGATCGCGGTTGCCATCACCCTGGGGGCGAACCGGCCGACGGCCTATGCGGAGCGGTTCAGCTTCTACATCGGCGTCACGCTGGCAGCCCTCGCGGTCGCCGCCACGGTCGCCGTGCTCTACGCCTCCGCCGACCGGGTGGTGGCGTTCATAGGCCCGGCCCGCGCCCGGGTGATGGGCCGCCTCTTCGCCTTCCTGCTGCTGTGCGTCGGCACGCAGATCCTGGTGAACGGCCTCCTGGACGTGTTCGCCCCCCTCGCTGCGGCCCGCTGACGTCCGCGCGCGCACCCGTCATTCGCGAAGTGCTGAGGGCCGCCCCGGATCGGATCGTTTCGACGGGCCTTTCCCGTCACATGCCGGATATGCGGAGGGGTCCTCTATCCGTCCGGACGAATCTGCCAAATTGACGATTAGGTCTGCCGTATATCGATAAATGTAAAATAATAACTCATATAATCGACGATTATTGCGTTGTAATAAAGTATAAATCTTTTTTAATGATCGCACGTTAGACGGAGATTTGAGAGGAAAACTGATAAGACATGGCTTGCGTCGTTTCCTGTGGCGCGCCAGATCTTTCCAGAACTCGGCTGCGGCGAAGCGAAAGCTTCCGGGTCCAACCGTCGAAGAAAGAGATCCAGGAACGGAGTGCCTACCGTGGCGACGGACGCCAATCCGAGACGCCTATCGCCGGGGGGACGCGAAGGGACGGCGCACGCGACCGCGCTCGGCCCAGGCCAGCGTCACCGGTGGGTCTCTCCGCCCCGTCGGCACCGGCATGATCGGATCCTTCCCTCACGAAGGCCCGAGAGCCCTTTGCGCGATCGCGCCGTCGGGAGCCCGCACCGCGTCCCCGGAGCGCCCGTGCGGGCTGGTCCCGTGACCCCCGAATGCCCGCAGGCCCGGTGCCGCGCGTGCCGAGGCCGTCCTGCATGAATCAGCAAGGAGACAGCGCATGACCGACACGTCCCAGAGTAAAGTTCCGGCCTGGTACAGCCCGGACGAGATCCAGGACATCCAGCGCGATCTTCTGGGCTCTGCCGCGAAGGTTCTCGTCCTCTGCCTCGGCGGCAAGGGCGGCGTCGGCAAGACCACCATCGCCCTTCAGGTGGCCGATCTCTGTGCGGAGGCGGGTCCGGTGCTGGCGATCGACACCGATCCGGCCAACCGGCATTTCCACACCGCGCTCATGCAGGAGACCAATCCCGGCAGCGACAATTTCGTGGCGCGCAGGTCCGGAATCACCGGCTTCCGGCAGCGCCTGCGTGCCGAAGACAGCACGGGGCGCGTCGACCCGACCCTGTGCCAAGACCTGATCGAACGGGTCATCGAGACCCCCGAACGCTTCATCGTGGTCGACTTCCCGGCCGGCGATACCGAGACGACGCGCCGCTGTGCCGAGATCATCGTGGAGAGCTGCCGGGAGGCGAATATCCGCCTCGCCGTGGTCGTCGCGGCCGGCGCGGTCGATCCCACCGCCCTGGAGGTCCTCAGGGAACTCCGGCCCATGCTGATCGAGTGCGATCGGGCGATCCTGGCCAAGAACACCGCCCAGGCGACGAATTTCGATTATCTCGAATCGTCCGATCTCGTGCGCTCCCTGCGCAAGCAGTCGAACTTCCGCGTCATCGAGGTGGAGCGGATCGGCGAGCGGCTGATCGAGGCCCTGCGGGTCCAGCACATGACCTGGCAGGCCCTGGCGAACAGCGCGCCGATGCGCCTTCGGGTCGAGGGCCGCCGCCTGCGGCGCAACTTCCACACGGCGTGGCGGGATGCCCTTCGGCCGTGACCAACCTCGAGCGGTTCTACCGGTCGGTCCATGGCCGCGATCTGCAGCCCTGGGAGCGCCAGCTCGCCGTGCGGATCGCGGCCGCCCTCAACACCACGACGGACGACGACTTCGTCGTCCACCTGCTGCTCGTGTACATGTCCACCAACGCCATCACCAACATGTACAACGAGCTGGTGGCGGCGCGGAATCGTCTGGCTGAAGACAACCAGGATCTGATCCGGGCGCTGACGGCCGACCTGCGCCGCAACAGATTGATGAGCTACGTGCTGCTCGGTGTGGCAGCCCTCGGCGTCCTCGTGAGCGCCGGGATCCTCGGCACCGTCCTCAGCCTGTCGCACGGGTCCGCGGCCAGCGCGACGCGGATCGCCGCCGCGCTGGAGGCCTGCGGGCAGCGCGGCGCCGCCGACACACCGCGCGGGTTCGGGATCGGCCGCTGATCCAGACGCATCCGGATTCCACTGCGGCGCCCGGTGCTGCGCCGGCAGCCAGGATTGCGTAAGCCTATTCGAGCCGGACAGACACGCTGTCGCTGGCGCCGGTCGCATCCAGGACCGAGATCCGGGCGAAGCCTGCGCCCCCCGGCACCCATTCTGCCCGCCGTCGCGGCGTCTGAATGACCGGCTGACCATCGACCAGCCAGGTGAGCGGTGGCACCCCGCCCAGGGCCTTCAAGACGAGGCCCGGACCGCCATCCGCCGCGCCGTGGGCGTCCGCGCCGAGGCCGAGATCGATCCGCGCCCCGTCCGGCGGATACGCGATCCGCAGCGCCGGGCCCGCCGTCTCGGCCGCCTCGCGGCGCAGGTGCTGCAGCGGCGGCGGCAGGCGCCCCGTCCCCACGACCAGCGCATCCCGCGGCTGCGGGACCGGCTCGGGCTCGATCCCGAGGCGCGCGAAGGCGTCGAACAGGAGCGGCGCCGCGACCGTCCGGCCCACGAGCCCCGGCACCGCGGCGCCGTCCGGCCGACCGGCCCAGACGACGACCGTGACGTGACGGTCGAAGCCCGCCGCCCAGGCGTCGCGGTACCCGTAGGAGGTGCCGGTCTTGTAGGCGATGCGATTGGGCAGGGCGTTCTCCGGCGGTGGTGTCCCGCGCAGGATGTCGGCGACGTACCAGGCGGCCACGGGCTCCGCGACGCGGTGCCGGGCTTCGGCCGCGACCCCGTCGGCGCGGCGCAGCAGGTCTGGAACGGCGCCGCCGCGGGCGAGCCCGGCATAGAGACGGGCGAGATCGGTGAGCGTGATTCCGAGCCCGCCCAGTGCGACCGGCAACCCCGGCGCGGCCTCTCGGGGGAGCTGGATCCCGGCCCCGGCGGCGCGCAGCCGGGCGATGAAGCGGGCGGGCCCCACCGCGTCCATCAATTCGACGGCCGGCACGTTGAGCGAGAGCTGCAGGGCCCGGCGGGCCGTCACCGTGCCCTGGAAGGTCAGGTCGAAATTCTCCGGGGCGTAGCTTGCCGAGAAGCGGGCGGGCCGGTCTTCCAGCAGCGTCTCGGGATGTGCGAGGCCGTCCGCGAAGGCCATGGCGTAGACGAACGGCTTCAGCGCCGAGCCGGGGGAGCGCACCGCCAGGGTCATATCGATGGCGCCGCGCCGGGACGGGTCGAGGTAGCCGGCGCTGCCCACCTGGGCGAGCACCCGCCCGTCACGATTGTCGAGGACGAGGAGCGCGGCCGAGAGGTCCGGCCCGGCGGCGGCTGCGCGCTCGGCCGCCAGCGCTTCCAGTCTCTCCTGCAGGCGGCCGTCGATGGCAAGGCGGATCGTTGCAGCCTCCGGGTCGGCCGCGACCGCCTCCTCGGCGGCATGCGCCGCGAGCATCGGGAACGGCCGGCGCGCCGTCGGCACCGGCTCGGCCCGGGCGGCCTCGGCCTCGGCCGCGGTGAGGATGCCGCGGGCCTGCGCGACGGCTAGGACCCGATCGCGGGCGGCGCGGGCGCGCTCCGCGAACCGGTCTGGGCGGCGGGTCTCGGGCGATTGCGGCAGGGCGACGAGGAGAGCCGCCTGCGCCGCGGTCAACCGCACCGGCTCCCGCCCGAAATACGCGATGCTCGCCGCCCGGACGCCCTCCAGCGGACCGCCATAGGGGGCCAGCGCCAGATAGAGATCGAGGAGCCCGGACTTCCCGAGACGTCGCTCCAGCGCGACCGCGCGCACCATCTGGCGGAGCTTGGCCGCGAGGGAGCGTTCCCGCCGCGGCTCGACCAGGCGGGCCACCTGCATCGACAGGGTCGAGGCACCCGAGACGATGTGGCCCCGGACCAGCCACTGGAGGGCGGCGCGCAACACCGCGGCCGGATCGATTCCTTTATGATCGGCGAAACGGCGATCTTCGAAAGCGAGCAGCATGGCCCGATAGCGTGGATCGACCGTCTCCGCGGTGACCGGCAGGCGCCAGCGCCCGTCCGCCGTCGCGAAAGGGCGCAGCAGCGTGCCGGCCCGGTCCAGCACCACCGTCGAGCGCGCCTCTGCGGGGCTGAGGTCGAGGGGGGGAAGCGCGTCGGCGAAACGCCAGAGCGCGCCGACGCCGGCCACAAGGAGGCTCAGACCGAGCGCGGCGGCTCCGAAAGCCAGCCGCGAACCGATGCGCCGCGCCCGCGGGGGCACCGGCCTGCTCGGATCGGACCCGTCGTGCGGCACGCATCCCCCCGGTTCCGGCTCCGACGGCGCAGGATTTACCGTTCCGGCGCGGCCGACAAGTCCCCCGGCGATCCCGGGCGCCGAATGCGCGCGACCGTCCGGTCCGGGTGAGCCCGGACCCTACGCCGTGCCGACCACGCGCAGGTCCTCGAGCACGGGGCGATCCGGGCGGTTCATCCGGACCGGGAAGGGCACGACGTTGGAGGGCATCGAAGCGCCACCGGGCTGGAGGGCGCCGCCGCCTTGCTGGGCTTCGTCCAGCGCCCGATCCGCTTGAAATAGGTCCGCCTCGCCAGCCAAGCGGGAATAGGCCTGCCCTTCTGCATGATCTGCCCCTCGTCGAACCGACCCGCGTCCCCCTCAGACACGCAACCCGTACGCGCCGAGCGTCTCGAATCGCGGCTGTATGCGCGATACCATCGGATCCCGGGGCACCCCGCATCCCCCGTTTGGGTGACGCGGGGCGTGAGGGCCTCCGGTCAGGCGGCCGCCGTCTCTTTCGCGCGCTCCAGGGCCAGCTTGGTGACGGCCACTTGGTCGATCTTGCCGGTGCCGAGCATCGGGATCGCCTCCAGCACCACGACCTCGGCCGGGATCGCCACGTCCGAGGCGCCACGGCTCTTGGCGAAGCTCTGATAGGCCGCCCGGGTGGCGCCCGTCTCCTGCGTGAACAGGACCAGCCGCTCGCCCTTGCGCGGGTCCGGCAGCGCCGCCACGGCGCTCGGACGATCGGGCCAGAGTTCGGCGGCCAACGCCTCGACGCCGGCGAGCGAGACCATCTCCCCCGCGACCTTGGCGAAGCGCTTCGCCCGGCCCTTGATCGTCACGAACCCCATCGGGTCGATCGCCACGATGTCACCGGTGTCGTGCCAGCCCCCCGGCGGCGGCTCCAGGACGCCCGGCTTCTCGGCGCGCAGATAGCCCAGCATGATGTTGGGGCCGCGTAGCGACAGGCGGCCGCCCTCGTCGATCCCCGGCACCGGGTCCAGGCGGGTCTCGATACCGGGCAGGATCCGCCCGACCGTGCCGAAGCGGTTGAACATCGGCGTGTTGAGCGCCACGACCGGTCCGCATTCGGTGACGCCGTAGCCCTCCAGGATGCGCAGCCCGAACTTCTCCGCATAGGTCCTCCGGGTCGTCTCCTTCACGGCCTCGGCGCCGGCGACGACGTAGCGCAGCGAGCGCAGGTCGTAGGAATGGGCGGCCCGGGCATAGCCCGTGAGGAACGTGTCGGTCCCGAACAGAACGGTGCTGTTCGAGCCGTAGATCAGCTCCGGGACGATCCGGTAGTGCAGCGGCGACGGGTAGAGGTAGACCGGCACGCCCGAGACCAAGGGCAGGATCAGCCCGGCCGTCAGGCCGAAGGCGTGGAACACGGGCAGGACGTTGAACACCTTGTCCATCGGCCCGAAATCGATCCGGGCCGCCACCTGCGCCACGTTGGCGAGCATGCAACGGTTGGCGAGCACCACACCCTTCGGCGTGCCCTCGCTGCCCGAGGTGAACAGCACCGCCCCCGGATCCTCGCCGCGGCGGGCCACGAGGGGGCGCCGGGGCGCGAGAAAGCCCCGGATCTTGTCCCCGGTGGTGATGCCGGCCCGCACGTCCTCCAGGTAGACGAGCTCCACCGAGTCGCGGATCGCCTCCACGAGCGGTCCGAGCCGCCCCTTCTCGATGAAGGCCCGGGAGGTGAGGATCCGGCTCACCTCGGCCGCCCGGCAGGCGGAGAGGACGTTGGCGGGGCCGGCCGAGAAATTGATCATCGCCGGGACCCGGCCCGCGGAAGCCAGCGCGAAGAGCGTCACGGCGGCGCCGTTGGCGTTCGGCAGCATGACGCCGATCCGCCCGCCGAGGGGCGCGAGGGGCATCAGCTTGCGGCCGAGGATGTTGGCGCCCATCACGAGCCGGCCGTAACTGAGCTTTCCGCCGACCGGGTCCTCCAGGGCGTTGCGGCGCCAGCCGTGAAGCTCGCCCGCCTCGATCAAAGCCGCCATCAATCCGCGGTCGATGTCGGTGGTGCGGAACACGAGGTCCGACATGACCCCGTAGAGGGCCGCACCGGCCGCCTGCCGCCGCGCCTTGCCCTTGAGGGCCGGGTCCACCGTCAGGCGCACCGGCGGCATCACCGTCACGACGACTTTGGGCCACCAGCGGCGGCTGACCTGCCGGCGGGAGAGACGCGAGAAGGCGGTGCGCTCCAGCCCGTCGATCTTCACGGGCACCACCATCGCGTCGGACTTGTCGGCGATGAGCCCGGCGCCGTCATAGACCTTCATCAGGCTGCCGGTGACGGTGAGCCGACCTTCGGGGAAGATGATCAGGGTCTCGCCGCCCTTGACCGCATTGATCAGCGTCCGGGTGGCCAGCGGCCGGGTCGGGTCCAGGGGCATCGCCTTGGTGACGCGCAGGAACGGCCGCACCCACCAGCGCTGCGCGATCCCGCTGTCGATGGCGAAGACCGGCTCCTGCTCGAGGAGCGACAGGGCCAGCGGCGCGTCGAGGAACGAGACGTGGTTGAGCGCCACGATGGCGTTCGGCCCGGCCGCCGCGAGGTTGTCGAAGCCCCGGACTTCCAGGCGATAGAAGGCCCGGAACAGGATCGACAGGGCGTCGCGGAACGGGCTGGTCGGCAGGGTCGCGAACACGATCGCGCCGACGAGGACGTTCAGCACGGCCACCACGGCGAGAAGGCTCGCGATCGACAGGCCCGCGCCCTGCAGACCCGCGAGCGCCAGGGTGCCGGCCACCATGAAGGCCGCCGTCATGACGTTGACCGCGCCGATGATTCGCGCCCGCATCGCCTTCTCGGCCCAGGCCTGCACGGCCGCGAAGGACGGGACGATGTAGAGGCCGCCCGAGACCGCGAGTCCGAGGAAGTCGATCCCGGCGCGCAGGCCGTGGCCGGTCTGCAGGAACGCGAGGGGCCCGATCGGCTCCGCGGGGGGCGCCGGGAGATGGCCGACCGTCCAGGCGAGATCGAGGCCGAAAAGCCCCATCAGAACCGCGCCCACCGGCGTCGGCAGCAGCACGATCCGGCCGCTGGCGAGCCACGAGGCGAGGCCGGAGCCCAACGCGATGCCGATGGAGAAGAGCGCCAGGAGCAGCGTGATCACCGTCTCGGTGCCGTTGAAGGCGCCGCGGACCAGGACGGGCAGCAGCGACAGCACCACCACGCCGACGAGCCAGAACCAGCTCACGGTGAGCGAGCCGCGCCACAGGCGCGTGTCGGCCCAGAGGTCGCGCAGCAGCGCGTAGGTGGAGCGGGCGACGTTCGGGTCGACGCGCAGGTCCGGTGCCCCCTCCCCGGTCGCCGGGATCATCCGGGCCGAGAGCCAGCACAGGACGGCGAAGCCCATCACCAGGGCGCCGAACACGATTCCGGACCCGCCCATCGCCGAGGCCGCGCCCGCCGCGATCGTCCCCAGCAGAATCGCCAGGAAGGTCGCCGCCTCCACCAGGGCGTTGCCGGCGGGCAGCTCCTCGCGCCGGAGATGGTCCGGTAGGATCCCGTACTTGATCGGGCCGAACAGGGCCGCGATCGTCCCGAACAGGCCGAGCGCGACGAACAGGATCGGCACGGAATGCAGCAGGAAGCCGAGCACGGCGGCGCCGGCCGCGAAGATCTCGGCGAACTTAAGCCGCCGGGCCATCAGGGCCTTGTCGTACCGGTCGGCCCACTGGCCGCCGAGTCCTGACAGGATGAAAAACGGCCCGATGAAGACGGCGCTCGCCAGGGTCACCAGGACGCCGGCATGGGAATCCGCCTGGCCGCCGATGCCGAACAGGATCAGGAAGGCCAGCGCGTTCTTGAGAAAATTGTCGTTGAACGCCGAGAAGAACTGGCACCAGAACAGCGGCGCGAACCGCCGCGCAGTCATCAGGGTACGGAACATGGCATTCTCTCGGTTCCGACCCTGACTGGCCTACGAGAGACGGTCAGGTCAAATCGGACCGATGCGAACGCACAGGGATCACGGCCGTCGCGGTGTCGGACCGTGTGAACCGGCACCGCCCGTGGCGGATCGGCCGGCAGGCCGCGTCAGGTCTTCGGGGCCAGGCGCTCCTTCCGCCCGACGTGCCGGGCGATGAGGGCGTGCAGCGAGGCGCCGAGGTCGTAGGACCAGTACATGTGGGCCGCGAGCGTCGTGATCACGAAGAGCGCGGCCCCGGCCGCACAGGCCGGCAGCAGCAGCAGGAACGTCAGCACCATCCCGACGGCGGTCCGCTCGGCCAGAGAGGCCTGCGGCCAGGGATCGATCGGCAGGGAGAAGCGTCGTCCGGTGCGCATGGCTGCGACCCTCGATGGTTCGGCATGACGCGGTACAGGCAGTCAACAGCTGTGGCCGTCGGACGTTGCGTCGCCGGAACGGAAATCGGCCGCCCCGTGACGATGCGGCCCGGTCCGACGACGCAACCGAGGGCGCCGATCCGTGTTGCCGGTTCGATCTGTCGACGGTGAGGTGGGTATGGCACGGGTTGCGGTCGTCACTGGGGGCACGGCCGGGATCGGGCTCGCCACGGCCCATGAATTCGCTGCGCGCGGCTGGTCGGTGGCGGTGATCGCACGGGATCCGGGTCGTCTCGCCGCGGTGGAGCGGGCGCTGGCCGCCTACGGCCAGCCGGTCCTGGCGATCGTGGCCGACGTGGCCGATTCGCAGGCCGTGGACGAGGCCGCGGAACGGGTGGAGCGCGAACTCGGCCCGATCCGCGCCTGGGTCAATAACGCCATGTCGACCGTGGTGAGCCCGGCTGATCGGATCACGCCGGACGAATACCGGCGGGTCACCGAGACGACCTATCTCAGCCAGGTCTACGGGACGCTCGCCGCCTTGCGCTACATGAAGCGACGCGATCGCGGCGCGATCATCCAGGTCTCGTCCGGTCTGGCGATCCGGGCGGCGCCGCTGCAGGCGCCCTATTGCGCGGCGAAGTTCGCGGTGTCGGGCTTCACCGACGCCCTGCGCTGCGAGCTGCTGCACGACCGGGTCAATGTCAGCCTCAGCGTGATCTACCTGCCGGCGGTCAACACGCCCCAGTTCAACTGGGCGCGCAACCGCACCGGGCACCGCCAATTCGCGCCGGATCCGGTCTTCGACCCGCGGCTCTGCGCCGAGGCGATCCTGTACGCGGTCGAGCATCCGCGCCGGGAGGTCTGGGTCGGGCGCTCGTCGATGATGATGGCCGCAGCGCAGGCGCTGGCGCCGGCGCTCGCCGACCGCAAGGCTGCATCCATGTGGTCGGCGCAGCTCTCCGACGAGACCATCCCCGCCATGGCGGGCAACCTCTACGAGCCCGTGCCCGGTTCCGTCGGGATCGACGGCCGATTCTCCGACAGGACCAAGGCGAGCCGGACCGAGTTCGCCACGAGCCGCACCCGCGATCTCCTGGTCGCCGGCCTCGCCGGGCTGGCGCTGGTCGGGCTCGCCGGCACCGTCCATGCCGCCCGATCGGCGCGCCGGCTGCCTCAGAGGACCTGACGGCTGCGTCCGAGCGCGCCGCCTGTTACACGATCCGCCTCGAGGAAGGTCCACCACGATGCCCGGCTACCTGCCCTTCGCGGGCGCCCTGAAGCTGCCCGCCTATACCTGCGACAATTGCGGCTTCTGGCAGCGGCACTTCGAGACGCCGGCCGCCTGCCCGATGTGCCTCGACGCCCGCCACGTGGTGCCGCAGGACGGCTGGCGCTTCCGCACCGCCCGCGAGGCGCAGGAGGCCTTCCCCTGTCACTGGCAGGAGCTGGAGCCGGGCGTCTGGCGCTTCTGGAACGAGCCGGTCTCCGGCATCGGGCCCTCCGCCTACCTGATCCAGACCGAGCACGGGAATATGGGTTTCGAGGGCTGCCCGGTCTTCAGCGAGGCCGCCCTCGACCAGATCGCCCGGCTCGGCGGCATGGCGGTCCTCTCGGCCTCGCACCCGCATTCCTACGGGGCGCTGCCGCAGCTCCAGGACCGGTTCGACCCGGAGCTGTGCCTGCCGGCGGCCGACTTCACCTGGAGCGCCGCGCTCCAGGTGAGCTGGCCCTACGACGATTTCCTCGAGCCCCTGCCCGGCCTGGAACTGCACCGGACCGCCGGCCATTTCGACGGCCACGCGGTCCTGTACGACCGGTCGCGGAAGATCTGCTTCTGCGGCGACGCGCTGAAATTCGAACTCGACCCAGACGATTTTCGCCGCGCCACGACGATCTCGGCCCATAAGGCCTTCGTCCGCGGGGTACCGCTCACGCCGAGCGAACTGCGCCACTACCGCGACGTGTTCGAGCGACTCGACTTCGTCCAGACCTGGACGCCGTTCGAG
>NZ_BACT01000780.1:0-7275 GCF_000333255.1 Methylobacterium sp. B1
GCCAGGGCCTCGTTGAGGAAGGCCTGGAGCTGCGCCTGGTGCTTCGACATCTGGCCGACCGCCGTGGAGGCGGAGGCCGGACGGCCGACGTACCGGGCGCGCTTCACCGCGGAGCCGGCCTGGCCGAGCACCCACTCGAGGTAGGGCTCGACGAAGGACCAGGCGCCCATGTTCTTGGGCTCCTCCTGGCACCAGATCACGTCGGCGTTGCGGAAGCGGGCCATCTCGTTGGCCAGGGCCTTGAGCGGGAACGGGTAGAGCTGCTCGACGCGCATCAGGTAGATGTCGTTGAGCCCGCGCTTCTCCCGCTCCTCCAGCAGGTCGTAGTAGACCTTGCCGGAACACAGCACGACGCGGCGGATCTTGTCGTCGCGCACGAGCTTGTTCGGCGCGCCCTCCTCCTCGGCGTCGTCCCAGAGGACGCGGTGGAAGGTCGAGCCCTCGGCCAGCGCGTCTAGGCTGGAGACGGCGCGCTTGTGGCGCAGCAGCGACTTCGGCGTCATCAGCACCAGCGGCTTGCGGAAGTCGCGCTTCAGCTGCCGGCGCAGGATGTGGAAGTAGTTCGCCGGCGTCGTGACGTTGGCGACCTGCATGTTGTCCTCGGCGCAGGCCTGGAGGTAGCGCTCCAGCCGGGCGGAGGAGTGCTCCGGCCCCTGCCCCTCGTAGCCGTGCGGCAGCAGCAGCACGAGGCCGGACATGCGCAGCCACTTGCGCTCGCCGGACGCGATGAACTGGTCGATCACCACCTGGGCGCCGTTGGCGAAATCGCCGAACTGCGCCTCCCAGAGGACCAGGGCGTTCGGCTCGGCCAGGGAGTAGCCGTACTCGAAGCCGAGCACCGCTTCCTCGGAGAGCATCGAGTTGATGATCTCGATGGAGGCCTGGCCCTCGCGGATGGCGTTGAGCGGCGTGTAGCGCTGCTCGTTCTCCTGATCGATCACCACCGCGTGGCGCTGCGAGAAGGTGCCGCGCTCGACATCCTGGCCGGAGAGCCGGACCCGGTTGCCGTCGAGCAGGGTCGCCCCGAAGGCCAGGGCCTCGGCGGTCGCCCAGTCGATGCCGACACCCGTCTCCACCGCCTTGGCGCGGTTGTCCATGAACCGCTGGATCGTGCGGTGCAGGTGGAAGCCGGGCGGCGCCTGGGTGATCTTGCGCCCGATCTCCTGCAGGGTCTCGGCCGGCACGGCGGTGCGGCCCCGGCGCGGATCGTCCACGTCCTCGTGGACCGCCTTCACGCCGGACCAGCGGCCGTCGAGCCAGTCGGCCTTGTTGGCCTTGTAGGTGTTGGCGACGTCGAGCTCGGTGTCGAGCATCCCGCGGAACTCGGCCTTGCGGGCGTCGAGCGCCTCCTGGGTCACGGAGCTGTTCTCGACGAGCTTGCGGCCGTAATTCTCCAGCACCGAGGGATGCTTGCGGATCCGCTGGTACATCTTCGGCTGGGTGAAGGCCGGCTCATCGCCCTCGTTGTGGCCGAAGCGGCGGTAGCAGAGCATGTCGATCACGACCGGCTTGCCGAACTTCTGCCGGTACTCGACCGCCACCTTGGCCGCGAAGGTGACGGCTTCCGGATCGTCGCCGTTGCAGTGGAAGATCGGCGCCTCGACCATCTTGGCGACGTCGGACGGGTAGGGCGAGGAGCGCGAGAAGCGCGGATCGTGGTNGAAGCCGATCTGGTTGTGNATGATGAAGTGGATCGAGCCGCCGGTGCGGTGGCCCTTCAGGCCCGACAGGCCGAAGCACTCGGCCACCACGCCCTGGCCCGCGAAGGCGGCGTCGCCGTGGATCAGCAGCGGCAGCACCGTGCGGCGCTCGATGTTGGGTTTGGCCCACTGGTCCTGCTTGGCGCGGACCTTCCCGAGCACCACCGGATCGACGATCTCGAGATGCGAGGGGTTGGCGGTGAGCGACAGGTGGACGTTGTTGCCGTCGAAGGCGCGGTCCGAGGACGCGCCCAGATGGTACTTCACGTCGCCCGAGCCCTCGACCTCGGCCGGGGAAGCCGAGCCGCCCTTGAACTCGTGGAACACCGCCCGGAAGGGCTTGGCCATCACGTTGGTGAGCACATTGAGCCGGCCGCGATGGGCCATGCCCAGCACGATCTCGCGGACGCCGAGCGCGCCGCCGCGCTTGATGATCTGCTCCAGCGCCGGGATCATCGACTCGCCGCCATCGAGGCCGAAGCGCTTCGTGCCGGTGTACTTCAGATCCAGGAACTTCTCGAAGCCCTCGGCCTCGATCAGCTTGTTGAGGATCGCGCGGCGGCCCTCGGGCGTGAACGAGATCTCCTTGTCCTTGCCCTCGATGCGCTCCTGGATCCACGCCTTCTCGGCGGGGTCGGAGATGTGCATGAACTCGACGCCGAGCGTCTGGCAGTAGGTCCGCTCCAGGATGTCGACGATCTCGCGGATCGTGCCGAACTGGAGGCCCAGCACGTTGTCGAGGAAGATCGGGCGGTCCCAATCGGATTCCTCGGTGAAGCCGTAATGCTGCGGGTGCAGCTCCTCGTGGTCACCGCGGGGGGCGAGCCCGAGCGGGTCGAGCTTGGCGTGCAGGTGGCCGCGCATGCGGTAGGAGCGGATCAGCATGATCGCCCGCACCGAATCCTTCGTCGCCTGCTCCACAGACACGCCGGTGGTTGCGGTGACGCTGTCCTGCGGCTTGCCGGGCTTCGCGTCCTTGGCGTCCTTGCCGTCCCGGGCGACGATGCGGTCGCCGACCGCCTTCTCCAGGGCACCCCAGTTGCCGTCGAGCGCCGAGACCAGCTCGCCGTTCAGCGGCACCGGCCAGTTGGGCTTCTCCCAGGAGGCGCCGGCGGCGTTCTTCTCGACCAGGGTCTCGTCCTCGCCGAGCCCCTTGAAGAAGGTCTGCCACTCCGGATCCACCGAGGACGGGTTGCGGGCGTAGGCCGCCTGCAATTCCTCGATGTAGGCGGCGTTCGCGCCGTAGAGGAACGAGGTTTCGAGGAGCGCTTCGTTCACGTCCTGGCGTGCCATGGTGCGTCCATCCTGTCGCGCGGGCAGGCTCCCCTGCCCTTCGGGCTCCCCGTCAGCGCGGCGGATCGCCCTCAAACCGAAACGGGGCGGGTGACCGCCCCGCTGAAATCGTCTGCACGCCCGATATGGGCGTTGCGGCCCTGCGATGGCCGCAACGCAGGCGCGCTTGCCCTCAGCCCTTCAGGACCTCGACGAGCGTCGAGCCCAGCCGGGCCGGCGACGGCGACACGCGGATGCCCGCGGCCTCCATGGCGGCGATCTTGTCCTCGGCGCCGCCCTTGCCGCCCGAGATGATCGCGCCGGCATGACCCATGCGGCGGCCCGGAGGCGCCGTGCGGCCGGCGATGAAGCCGACCATCGGCTTCTTGCGCCCGCGCTTGGCCTCGTCCTTCAGGAACTGCGCAGCCTCCTCCTCGGCCGAGCCGCCGATCTCGCCGATCATCACGATCGACTCGGTCTTCGGGTCGGCCAGGAACAGCTCCAGCACGTCGATGAACTCGGTGCCCTTCACCGGGTCGCCGCCGATGCCCACCGCGGTGGTCTGGCCGAGGCCGGCATTGGAGGTCTGGAACACCGCCTCGTAGGTCAGCGTGCCGGAACGCGAGACGATACCGACCGAGCCTTGCCGGAAGATGTTGGCCGGCATGATGCCGATCTTCGATTCGCCCGCCGTGACGATGCCCGGGCAGTTCGGCCCGACCAGACGCGACTTCGAGCCGGTGAGCGCCCGCTTCACCTTGACCATGTCGAGCACCGGAATGCCCTCGGTGATGCAGACGATCAGCGGGATCTCGGCGGCGATCGCCTCGCAGATCGCGTCGGCGGCGCCGGGCGGGGGCACGTAGACCACCGAGGCATCGGCGCCCGTGGCCTCGCGGGCCTCGGCCACCGTGTCGAACACCGGCAGGCCGAGATGCGTCGAGCCGCCCTTACCGGGGCTCGTGCCGCCGACCATCTTGGTGCCGTAGGCGATGGCCTGCTCGGAGTGGAAGGTCCCGTTCTTGCCGGTGAAACCCTGGCAGATGACCTTGGTGTTGGCGTCGATCATCACCGACATGATCAGGCTCCCTTCACGGCGGCGACGATCTTCTGGGCGGCGTCGTCGAGGTCGTCCGCCGGGATCACGTTGAGACCGGAATTCCGGATGATCGCCTTCCCCTCCTCGACGTTCGTGCCCTCGAGGCGCACAACCAGCGGCACCTGCAGGCCCACCGCCTTCACGGCCGCGATGACGCCGTTGGCGATCACGTCGCACTTCATGATCCCGCCGAAGATGTTGACGAGGATCCCCTTCACGTTCGGATCGGCGGTGATGATCTTGAACGCCGCCGTGACCTTCTCCTCCGAGGCGCCGCCGCCGACATCGAGGAAGTTCGCCGGCTCCTCGCCGTAGAGCTTGATGATGTCGAGGGTCGCCATGGCGAGGCCGGCGCCGTTGACCATGCAGCCGATCGTGCCGTCGAGCGCGATGTAGGCGAGGTCGTACTTGGACGCCTCGATCTCCTTGGCGTCCTCCTCGGTCTCGTCGCGGAGCGCCACGATGTCCGGGTGCCGGTAGAGGGCGTTCGAATCGAAGGCCATCTTGGCGTCGAGGCACTTGAGATGCCCGTCCGCGGTGAGCACCAGCGGGTTGATCTCGAGGAGGCTCATGTCCTTGGCGACGAAGGCCGCGTAGAGCTTCTCGGTGAGCGCGCCGGCTTCCTTGGCCTGGGCGCCGGACAGCCCGAGCGCCTTGGCGACGGCGCGGCCGTGATGGGGCATGACGCCCGTGGCCGGATCGACCGCGATCGTGTGGATCTTCTCGGGCGTGTCGTGGGCCACCGCCTCGATGTCCATCCCGCCCTCGGTGGAGACCACGAAGGCGACGCCGCCCGTGGCGCGGTCCACCAGCATCGAGAGGTAGAATTCCTCGGCGATCTGCGCGCCTTCCTCGATGTAAAGGCGGTTGACCTGCTTGCCGGCCGGGCCGGTCTGGATCGTCACCAGCGTCTGGCCGAGCATCTCGCCCGCATACTGCTTCACCTCGTCGATCGACTTGGTGACGCGCACGCCGCCCTTAGCGCCCTCGGGTGCACCCTTGAAGGTGCCCTTGCCGCGGCCGCCCGCGTGGATCTGGCTCTTCACGACCCAGACCGGGCCGCCGAGCTCCTTGGCGGCGGCCTCAGCCTCCGACGGGTTGAAGATGGCCACGCCGCGGGAGACGGGCAGGCCGAACTCCTTCAGCACGGCCTTGGCCTGGTATTCGTGGATGTTCATCGGAGCCTCGTAGGGAGGAGCGAATAGGTGGCAACGAACAGCGCGGAGCGACTGGGATTCGAATCCCCGAACGCTTCGCGCGGCCCGGTATCCGCTTACCGGTCAGGCGAGGTTGCTGTCGACGCCCTTGCAGGCCTCGATCAGGCCCGCCACCGAGGCGACCGACTTGTCGAACATCGTCTTCTCGGCCGCGTCGAAGGTCACCTCGAGCACGCGCTCCACGCCGTTCGCGCCGATCACGATCGGCACGCCGATGAACATGCCGGAGACGCCGTACTGGCCGTCGAGATAGGCGGCGCAGGGCAGGACCCGCTTCTTGTCGCGCAGATAGCTCTCGGCCATGGCGATGGCGGAGGCGGCGGGCGCGTAGAAGGCCGAGCCGGTCTTAAGCAGGTTGACGATCTCGCCGCCGCCCTTGCGGGTGCGCTCGACCATGGCGTCGAGCTTCTCCTGGGTGGTCCAGCCGAGCTTGACGAGGTCGGTCAGCGGCACGCCCGCCACCGTCGAGTAGCGGGTCAGCGGCACCATGTCGTCGCCGTGGCCGCCGAGGACGAAGGCGGTGACGTCCTCGACCGAGACCTTGAACTCCTCGGCCAGGAAGTGGCGGAAGCGGGCCGAGTCGAGAACGCCGGCCATGCCGACGATCTTGTTGGTGGGCAGACCGGAGAACTTCTGGAGCGCCCAGACCATCGCGTCGAGCGGGTTGGTGATGCAGATCACGAAGGCGTCCGGCGCGTGGGTCTTGATGCCCTCGCCCACCGCCTGCATCACCTTGAGATTGATGCCGATCAGGTCGTCGCGGCTCATGCCGGGCTTGCGCGGCACGCCGGCGGTGACGATCACGACGTCGGCCCCCTTGATGGCGGCGTAGTCGCTCGCGCCCGCGTAGGTCGCGTCGAAGCCCTCCACCGGGGCGGCCTCGGCGATGTCGAGCGCCTTGCCCTGCGGCACGCCGTCGACGATGTCGAACAGCACCACGTCCCCGAGATCCTTGAGGCCAGCGAGAAGTGCCAGGGTGCCGCCGATCTGGCCGGCACCGATGAGCGCGATCTTGTTGCGAGCCATGTCGGATTCGTCTCCGCTGCGTTCGACTTCGGTGATGCGGTGCGCGAGGCCGGCTGTGCTCGGCCGCCAGGGTCCGAGACCGGATTCGTCACTCTGAAATCTGCGCGGCTGTGTGGCCGAAAAGCACCGTGGCTTCAACCCGATGCAGGGTGCGTGGCCGGCGCGTCCGAGACATCCGGCGGCCTCTCAACGAGCCGAGGGGTGTGCCGAAACGTCAACGTCGCGAAGGTTTTAGGTGCAGTGCACCCGGCTCCGCACGCGCTCCGAAGTCTCGATGACAGATTCTGAGACCTGTCATTTCGGTCGGGGGCGGCGCTCGGATCGGCCCGCAGCGCGGAAACGACAAGGGCCCGGACAGGGGAGTCCGGGCCCGGCGAGCGGCGTTCGCGAAAGCGGTGGATCAGAGGATGCCGGAGCGGAGCACCCGCTGGATCGCGTGGATGACGGCTCCGAAACGGGCCTCGATCAGGTCGCGGGGCACTTCGGCATCGTGCTGGATCGCCAGGGGATGCGTGAAGCGGTAGCTCGCGTCGAAGATGTAGGCGATCGCCCGCTCCCGATCGCGAGCCGAGAAGATCCCGGACGTGATCCCCTCTTCGACCACCCGCTCCACGAGACTGCGCAGGCGGACGCGATGCCGCCGGGCGATCGGCCGGGCCGACACGGTGGCGTCGAGATGGACCGCGAACAGGTTCGGTTCGTCGAACAGGGCGTCCCGCTGGACCGTCGCGAGGGCTGTCAGCAGGCGCTCGATCTTGTCGTCGGCGGGATCGGGCGCGTCGGCGATGCCGGCGAGCCGGGCTTCGACCTCGCGCAGCCAGCGCCCCGCCACCGCGTCGAGGAGCGCGTCCTTCGACGGGAAGTAACGGTACACGTTGGCGTGCGTCATGCCGGCCTCGGCGGCAACGGCCACGACCGTCACGCGCTTGGGGCCGAGCCGCGACAGATGCTCGGTGGCGAT
>NZ_BACT01000779.1:0-7728 GCF_000333255.1 Methylobacterium sp. B1
GTGCGGGCCGACCCGCGGACTGTCGCCGGCGATCCGGCCGCCCTCCAGCCAGCTGGCCTCGCCGTCGATGGCGCCGAAGGTCACCGGCAGCACCGCCCGCTCGGCCAGCGCCTGCGCCCGCGAATAGCCGATCACCGCGAGGCCGGGCGCGTCGAGGTCGAGATCCGGCCCGCGGCCGGGCGCAGCGGGCTGATAGGGCAGGCCGAGGATGCGTCGCCCGTCCGCGCGCTCCAGCGTCCCGGACAGATAGAGGCGAACGGTCGCTGCCTCCATGACGGGCAGCATCGCGCGGGACCACGCCCCCGCTTCCGCGTCCTCGGCTGCGTTCTCATCGGCGCCGGGCCGTCCGGGCACCGGCAGGTGATGGACCTCATCGACGACCAGCAGGGTCCGGTGCGCCCGGGCTTCCGCGAGGTGGAGCGCCGGGGCGGCGGCGACCGCCTGATAGGTGGTGACGTAGCCGGCCAGACCCCGCGCCGGGTCGCGCTCGTTGTCCGCCGCCCGCACGCTGAGGGCGTGCCCGAACGCGGCACGCCAGAGTGGGTCGGCGAAAGCCTCCTCCGCCTGCAATCGCAGGGAATCCCGCGGCACCACCCAGACCACGCGTTCGACGAGCCCGGCGGCGATCAGCCCGTGCGCGGCGATCACCGGCAGCAGCGACTTGCCGCCGCCCGGCGTCACCGCGGCCAGGATCTTCCGGACATGGGCCGCCTCGCCGCGCGCCATGGCCGCGACCAGGGCCATCAGCGTGCGCTGGTGGGACCGCAGAGACGGGGCGGGGCGGGTCAAGGGCCGGCGAAGCAGGATGACATCCGCCCACCGTGGCCGATCCGGATTCCTTTGTGAATCCCCGGAGTCGCGGAACGTTCGCGTTTTCGTCCCCCTCCCCGAGGGGCGGACAGGGAGGCGCTCGCGCGGTGCGATCAATCGAAACCGCACCGCTCTCCACGGTTGCCGCACGCGCCAACGCGGATCAGCTCACCATAAGCGTTGACACCCGGCCGCCCCCTCACCATAAGGGCGCCGCGGGTGAGAAACCTGCCTTGGGGGAATGTCCCGAGCGGCAAAGGGGGCGGACTGTAAATCCGCTGCGTAAGCTTCGTAGGTTCGAGTCCTACTTCCCCCACCAAGTCCTTCCCGATCCCGTCAGCCCTGTTTCGCCAATGCGGCCTCGATGCGCGCGGCTGCGGCGGCGGAGAATCCCTTCCCTTCGAGCCCCTGTCCTGCGGACGCCTGGCCTGTGAGCGTGCGGCGCTTGCCCTTCGGCAGATGCGCCTGCCGAAGGGCGTGGGCGTCCCGATGGCTGGCATGGGTGATCGCGATGGCCAGCGCGTCGGCGGCGTCCGCCACGCGGAACTCGGCCTTCGGCAGGAGGAAGCGCACCATCGCCTGGATCTGTACCTTCTCGGCGTGACCGGAGCCCGCCACGGTCTTCTTGATCAGGTTCGCGGCGTATTCGAACACGGGCAGGCCGGCGAGGGCCGGCACCACCAGCGCCATCGCCCGGGCGTGACCCAGCTTGAGCGTCGCCTGCGCGTCCTTGTTGACGAAGGTCTCCTCCACGGCGACCTCGTCGGGCCGCACGGTCTCGACGATGCGGCTGATCCCCTCGAACAGCTCGCGCAGGCGCAGGGCCAGCGGCAGGTCGCCGTCCGAGGTCACGACGCCGCAATCGCCGTAGGTGAGCTTCGTGCCCTGCGCGGTGATCAGGCCCCAGCCGGTGCGGCGCAGGCCGGGATCGATGCCGAGGATGCGGATGGGGGTTGTCATGGGGCTCCACGGCTCGGTGAACGGCCCGAGGCTGCCGTACGTATCGTGAACGCCCGGTTTCACCAAGGCAGGGTCTTAAGCTCCCAGCAAGGATGATCCGGTCGAGTGGCACCATGAGCGCGCACGAAACCGAAGGCGATCGGCTGCTGTTTCCGGGCGATGCCCGCCTCCGCGCGGCCGTCCAGGCCTGGATCGAGGGGCTGGCGCGCGAGCGGCGAATGTCGCCCAACACCGTCGAGGCCTACGGGCGTGACCTCCGTCAGTTTCTCCACCACCTCGCGTCGCGGCAGAGCACGCCGACCATCCCGATGCTCGTCGGCTTGAAGGTGCGGGACATCCGCGCCTTCATGGCGGCGCGCCGGGCCGAGGAGGTCTCCGGACGCTCGCTGATGCGCATGCTCGCGGGCCTGCGCTCCTTCGCACGCTTCCTCGAACGCGAGGGCTTCGGCACCGTCTCGGCCCTGGGCGGCGTGCGCTCGCCCAAGGTTCCGCGGCGGCTTCCGCGACCCCTGCCCGTCAGCGCCGCCGTGGCGTTGACCGACACGGCGATTCGCGCCGGCGAGGAACGCGCGCCCTGGGTTCTCGCCCGGGATGCCGCCGTGCTGGCGCTGCTCTACGGCGCAGGCCTGCGCATCTCCGAGGCCCTCGGACTGTCTCGCCGCGACGCGCCCCTGCCCGGGGTCGACCAAGTCACCGTGCTCGGCAAGGGCGGCAAGCAGCGCATGGTGCCGATCCTGCCCGTGGTGGCGCAGGCCGTGGCCGACTACGTCGCCGCCTGCCCGCTGCCGCTGCCGCCGGAGGGGCCGCTCTTCGTCGGCGCGCGCGGGGGGGCCCTGTCGCCGCGGATCATCCAGTATACGGTGGCCCGCGCGCGGGGAGCCCTCGGCCTGCCCGACAGCGCCACGCCGCACGCCCTGCGGCACTCCTTCGCCACCCATCTGCTGGCCCGCCAGGGAGAATTGCGCGCGATCCAGGAACTCCTCGGCCACGCCTCCCTGTCCACCACTCAGCTCTACACCCAGGTCGATGCCGCCCGTCTCATGAGCGCCTACGCGGCGGCCCATCCCCGGGCGGGTCGCTGATCAAGAGTGCTGGAAGTTTCGACTTCGGGGCTGTTCAACATCATCTATAGACGCGTCATTCGATCGGCTCATTGCACAACCGCACTTTTTAAGAGCTTCGTCACGATCTTCAGCCACTATGAGCATGAACATTCGGATCGGCTTGGGCGGGCGTCATGGAGCTTGAGGACGGAGGGGCGCCGGCACGTGTCGTGATCGCGGATTGCGATCCGGGCCGGCGCCTCTCCCTGCGAGAGATCGTCCTGCGCTTCGATCCACGCGCCGTGATCGACGAGGCGACCTCCGGTCAGGCGCTCTGCGACATCCTGCTGCGTCACCGCCCGACTCTGGCCTTCGTCGGGCTTCAGCTTGACGACCTGAGCGGGCCCGAAGCCGTCGCCGTGGCGCGTCGCGCGGGTGCGGAGCCGCCCTGTCTGGTTCTGGTCGCCACCCGCGTCCTGCCGCACTGGCAGGAGATCGCCACCAGCCTCGGGGCCTACGAGGTCCTGAAGACCCCCCTCGATCCAGGCCATATCGAGCAGCTGCTCCACGCCGATGCCCGGCGCCGCGCCCCGACCCGGGCTCTGCTCGCCTGCTCGACCCCGGCGGGGCGCTCGGCCATCAGCCGTGTCGTGGCGCGCAGCGGCTTCGCCATCGACCTCGACGAGACGGATGACGGACGCCACGCCCTCAGGCAGCTGAAGTTTGCCGCCTACGACTTCGCCTTCATCGACGTGAAGCTCGGTGGCATCGACGGGCTCGAACTGGCCTGCCAGATCCAGCCCCTCAGCCTTCCGACCCGGATCACACTGTTGACGACGTCCGAGCTGGAGCCCGTCGCCCAGGCCGGCCGCTACTTCGGCGTCGATGCGGTCCTGCGAATGCCGTTCTACGCCCGCGACATCGACCTCGCCTTGCACAACGCCCTGGGCCTGCGCAGGCCCTACCTGCTCAACGCCCTGACGGCGCCGCCCGCACCGAGTGCCCTCCTGCGGATCGCCGACCTGCCGAACTCCAGGCGCAAGATCGCCTGATCCCGCCGCCGGCAGGCGGCTGCGATCTCCCAGCTTCTTTCTGAGGTGCCCGCGAAGCGGGCCTCGAAGGAGGGCTTCGGGGAGCGCGACGGTCTCCGGCGCCCTCCCGCATGGTCTGCGCTGCGCTCCGGCGACTCAGGACAAGGGGCAGTTCGGTCAGCCGCCCCTTTTGTCCCAGCGCCCCTGCGGATGGACGCTCGTGCGTCCGCCCGCCACTCAGACGTGGATCGCGCGCTTGCTCACCGCCAGGGCGGCTTCCTTGACGGCCTCGGTCAGCGTCGGATGCGCGTGGCAGGTCCGGGCGATGTCCTCCGAGGAGGCACCGAACTCCATCGCCACCGCCGCCTCGGCGATCAGGTTGCCGGCATCCGCGCCGACGATGTGCACGCCCAGCACGCGGTCGGTCTGGGCGTCGGCCAGCACCTTCACGAAGCCGTCCGTGGTGCCGTTCGCCTTGGCCCGGCCGTTGGCCGTGAAGGGGAACTTGCCGGCATTGTAGGCGACGCCGTCCTTCTTCAACTCCTCCTCGGTCTTGCCCACCGAGGCGACCTCCGGGAACGTGTAGACCACGTTCGGGATCACGCCGTAATTCACGTGGCCGGACTGGCCGGCCAGCATCTCGGCCACCGCGACGCCCTCGTCCTCGGCCTTGTGGGCCAGCATCGGGCCGGCAATCACGTCACCGATGGCGTAGATGCCGGTGACGTTGGTGGCGTAGTGCGAGTCCGTGAGGATCCGGCCCTTGTCGTCCCGCTGGACGCCCACCGTGTCGAGGCCCAGGCCCTCCGTGTAGGGGACCCGGCCGATGCAGACGAGCACCGCGTCCGCCTGGAGCGTTTCCGCCGCGCCGCCCGCGGCCGGCTCCACGGTGACGGTCGCGCCGCCCTTCTTGCCGACCTCGACGCCGGTCACCTTGGTGGACAGCTTGAAGGCGATGCCCTGCTTGGTCAGGATCCGCTGGAACTGCTTGCCGACCTCTCCGTCCATGCCGGGCAGCACCCGGTCGAGAAACTCGACCACGGTGACCTCGGAGCCGAGCCGGCGCCAGACGGAGCCCAGCTCCAGCCCGATCACGCCGGCGCCGATGACCAGGAGCTTCTTCGGCACCCGGTCGAGCTCCAGGGCGCCGGTCGAGGAGACCACCACCTTCTCGTCGATGGTGACGCCGGGCAGCCGCGCCACGTCCGAGCCGGTGGCGATGACGATGCTCTTGGTCTCGAGCATCTGGTTGCCGCCATCCTCGGACACGACCTCGACCCGGCCGGCTCCCGCGATCCGGCCGGTGCCGTGGAAGGTCTCGACCTTGTTCTTCTTGAGCAGGAACTCGACGCCCTTGGTGTTGCCCGCCACGCCCTCGGCCTTGAAGGCCATCATCTTCTTCAGGTCGAGCTTCGGCGTGCCGACATCGATGCCGAGATCGGCGAAATGCGTGTTGGCCTCCTCGAACGCCTCGGAGGCGTGCAGCAGGGCCTTGGACGGGATGCAGCCGACATTGAGGCAGGTGCCGCCATGGGTCGCGCGCTTCTCGACCACGGCGGTCCGCAGGCCGAGCTGCGCCGCGCGGATGGCGCACACGTAGCCGCCGGGACCGGTGCCGATGACGACGAGATCGTAGGACATGAGGCTTCGCTTCCGCTCGGTCGTGCCGCGTGTGAGACGGGCAGGGAATGTCAGGTCGGGCTGAGGCTCAGCGGCCGCCGCCGACGTCGAGGATGGCGCCCGTGGTGTAGGAGGCCTCCTCCGAGAGCAGCCACACGATCGGTGCGGCCACCTCCTCGGCGGTGCCGGCCCGCTTCATCGGGACGCCCGGGCCGAGGCGCTCCACCCGGTCCGGCTCGCCGCCGCTGGCATGGATCTCGGTGGCGATGATGCCGGGCGCCACCGCGTTGACCCGGATGCCTTCGGCGGCCACCTCCCGGGCGAGCCCGATCGTCAGCGCGTCGATGGCCCCCTTCGAGGCGGCGTAATCCACGAACTGACCGGGGCCGCCCAGCCGCGCCGCCACCGAGGACAGGTTGACGATGGCGCCCCCTGCCCCGCCGCGCTTGGTCGACATCCGCCGGACCGCCTCGCGGGCGCACAGGAAGCTGCCGACCACGTTGGTTGTCATCATCCGCTGGAGCCGGCCCTCGGTCATGTCGGCGACGTCGGACTTCACGTCGACGACGCCGGCATTGTTGACCAAAGCCGCGAGGCGCCCGAGCCCGTCGGCCGCCCTGAACAGCGCGATGACGTCGGCCTCGCTGCCGACATCGCCCTTCACGGCGAGCGCCTTGCCGCCCTTGGCGGTGATCGCGTCCACCACGGTCTTGGCTGCGGCGGCGTCCGACACGTAGCTCAGGCAGACCGCGTAGCCGCGCTCCGCGAGAAGCAGCGACACGGCCCGGCCGATGCCGCGGCTGCCGCCGGTGACGATCGCAACCCTGTTCTCAGCGCCCGACATGACGACCTCAGAGGTCCAGCACGAGCCGCGCCGGATCCTCCAGCGCCTCCTTCACCCGCACCAGGAAGGTCACGGCCTCCTTACCGTCGACGATGCGATGATCGTACGACAGCGCGAGGTACATCATCGGCCGGGCCTCGATCTTGCCGGCCCGGACCACCGGGCGCTCCTCGATGCGGTGCATGCCGAGGATGCCCGATTGCGGCGCGTTGAGGATCGGCGTCGACATCAGCGAGCCGTAGATGCCACCGTTGGTGATCGTGAAGGTGCCGCCCTGCATCTCCTCGATGGAGAGCTTGCCGTCGCGGGCCTTCTTGCCGAACCCCGCGATCTTCTTCTCGATGCCGGCGATCGACAGGTCGTCGGCGTCGCGCACCACCGGCACGACGAGGCCCTTATCGGTCCCGACCGCGATGCCGATGTGGTAGTAGTTCTTGTAGACGAGGTCCTGCCCGTCAATCTCGGCGTTGACCGCCGGCACGTCCTTGAGGGCGCCGATCACCGCCTTGGTGAAGAAGCCCATGAAGCCGAGCTTCGTGCCGTGCTTCTTCTCGAAGATATCCTTGTACTGGCTGCGCATCGCCATCACGGCCGACATGTCGACGTCGTTGAACGTCGTCAGCATCGCCGCCGTGTCCTGCGCGTCCTTGAGGCGGCGCGCGATGGTCTGGCGCAGCTTCGTCATCCGCACGCGTTCCTCGCGCGCGGCGTCGTCCGGCGCCGAGGGCGCGCGCGGCAGGGTCGGTCGGGCCTCCTTGGCGGGCGCGGCCGACGGGCCCTTGGCGATGGCGCCGAGCATGTCGCCCTTGGTGACGCGGCCGTCCTTGCCGGAGCCACTGACCGCCGACGGGTCGACGCCGGATTCCCGGGCGAGCTTCGCCACCGCCGGGCCGTTGTCGCCCACCGGGCGCTGCTGGGCTGCCGCCGGAGCGGCAGCGTCGCCGTGGTTGCCGTAGCCGGCAGAGGATTCCTGGGCGGGCGCTTCGGCCTTCGCGGGGGCGGCGGCCTTCGGGGCCTCGCTCCGGCTCTCGGCTTTGATCTCGGCGGCCTCCTTCGGGGCCTCCTTGGGGGCGGCCTTCTTGCCGCTGCCGGCCGCGCCGGCCTCGACGATCGAGCCGAGCAGGGCGCCGGGCTCCACGGTCTCCCCATCCTTGACCAGGATTTCGCCGAGCTCGCCGGCCGCCGGGGCGTTGACCTCCAGGGTGACCTTGTCGGTCTCGAGCTCGACGATCGGCTCGTCGGCCGCGACCGTGTCGCCGGGCTTCTTGAACCAGCGGCCGATCGTGGCCTCGCTCACGGATTCGCCGAGGGTCGGGACGAGGATGTCGGTTGCCATGCTCTCTTCTGCCCCGCGGGGGGCCTCCTCTGGATGTCGGGCCGCGACGTCAGCGCCGCAGGATCAGGGATGGAACGGGGAGAC
>NZ_BACT01000778.1:0-4274 GCF_000333255.1 Methylobacterium sp. B1
ACCGCCGCGACGTCCACGGGTTCACCGCCGGCGGTGCCGGGGGCCGACGGGGTGGACGAGGCGCTCGTGCCGGTCGTGCCGCCGGAGGGGGCGGGGGCCGCGTCCGCGCTACCCCCGCCGAACGGATGGAGGATTTTGCTGACGATGCTGCCGAGAAGGCTCATGGATCCGCTCCGATGATCGAGGCCCGATCTCCGCACCGGGCGGCCATTCAACTGGCTGTGAGGCCGGGCGTTCCGAGACTCGGCGGGGGCCGGGCGATCAGATCGGCTTAAAGAGGGCGCCGACGAGCGCGGCCCGCTCCTGCGCGAGCGTGCCATGCGGGCCCGGTTGGCCGACGCGGCCGTACCAGTAGCGCGCATTGCCGTCATCGCCCTCGATCCGGTGGAGATGGGCGTGCACCCAGGCGGCATCGGGCCCGGCGGCGTCCTGAACGAGGCGGTGGGCCCGGTCCCAGGCGGCAGAGGCGGGTCCGGACGGATCGTGGGCGAGCCACCAGAGCGCGGCGAGCGGTGCGGGCCAGCCGGGCGGCGGCTCGGGCGCCGAGAGTGTCGCGGTGAAGGCGGCGGGCAGGCTCTCGGTCACGGCTCTCTCCCTCCCGTGCCGGTTCAGCGGCCGGCGGCGCGCTCCGGCAGCCAGCGGCCGCGGCGCTGGCGGGCGGACCACGCGTAGCGGGCATCGCCGTCGAGGCAGTCGAGATGGTCGGCGAGGCGGTTGCGTTCAAGCCAGGACAAGGCCGCCTCCAACTCGGGCAGGGTCATGGTCGCACGCCCCTTGCCGAGGACGCGCTTGAGCACGGCGTTGTACCGGTGGGCGAGGTTGCCGCCGCGGGGCACCCGCAGGGACGTCTCGTCCTCGACCGCCTGGGCCGCCACCGCGGCGGCGAGCCCCTGGCGCAGGGTCCGCTCGGTGATGGACGGCGGTTCGGGCGCGGGTGTCGTGGGGACAGGCTCGGGCAGGCGGGGGCGCAGCAGGGCGTAGCGCAGCCCGATCGCGTTGCTCTCCAGGGGCGTGATCCCGGCCGGCTCGTCGTCGCGCCAGCGGGTCCGCTCGGGCACGATGGCGCTCGCCGGCCGCTCGCGGGGCGGCCGCACGCTGCTGCCCTGCTCGGAGCGCGAGAGGCACTTTCTTCACCGCGGCATTGCGGCGCGCCAGTTCCAGCGGGCCTTCCTCCTCGCCGACGGCATGGAGGTCCTCGGGGCCGACCTCGCCAACGGCCTGCTGTCGATCGATCTGGTCCGTCCGGAACCGGACCGCATCGTGCGCAAGATCGATATCGGCGCCCGCGGCTGAGACCGATTGATTGGACGGCGCGGATCCCCACATCAGTAAGGAGCCGCCGAAGCCTTCAGGATCGGCGGCGGACGCTCTGCCACCCCAGGAGGGCTTTGATGACCAATCTGAACCCGTCTCCGTTGACCCCGGCCGATCTCGACCCGGCCGATTTTGCGCCCGCCGATCTCGCGGCCTTGGGCGAGGGTCACATCGCCTATGTCCGGCCCATCCGGTCCGACGAGGTCCGCCGTTTCTTCCCACAGGCGCCCGAGCTGTTGCCAGGCCTCGATCTGTTTGCCCTGCTCTCGGCGAGTGGCGCACCGATCATGCTCGCCGATTCGCGGGACGTCGTCCTGGCGAATGCGGTCGCGCAGGACCTGCAGCCGGTCAGCCTCCACTGACCGCTCCGGCCGAGGAACCGGTCAGGCGATCTCGTCCACTGCGGCGACCAGGCGCGCGATGTCCTGCGGCCGCGACAGGCGGTGATCCCCGTCGGCGATGAGCGTCAGCACGGTGCCCTCGGCCGGCAGCCGGCCGAGGATCTTCAGGGCGTGGGTGTAAGGCACATCGGTGTCCCGCATGCCCTGGAGGATCTGGGCCGGGCAGGCCGGATCGACCGTGTCGCCGAGCATGCAATGGCGCCGCCCGTCGTCGATGAGGTTCAGGGTGATCGGGTCCGGTTCGACCCGTAGTCGCTGGGCCTTCGCAAGATGCCGTCCCGGATCAGCATGGCGCGGGCCGCCTCGCCGAGGCGGTTCCAGATCAGCTCTTCGGTGAAATCCAGGGCCGGGGCGATGAGCACGAGACCGGCGGTCGCCTGACCTCCGTTCGCCCGGTCGCGGGCGGCCAGGCAGGCGATCCATCCCCCCATCGACGAGCCGACGAGAATCGGCGCCTCCGTGGCGTAGGCGGCCAGGACGGCCTGCGCGTCCTCGAGCCACGAAGAGATCGTGCATTCCGTGAAGGTGCCGCTCGAGGCCCCATGCGCGGCATAATCGAAGCGGATGAGCGTGCGGCCCCTCTGCGAGGCCCAGGCATCCAGCGCCGTCGCCTTGGTGGCCGTCATGTCGGAGCGGAATCCGCCGAGCCAGACCACCGGTGGACCGCCCCCCTGACGCACCCGCACGGCGATGCGCCGGGCGGCCTCGCCCGTGCCGACGGTGAGGAACTCGGGGCCCATATCCGACATCGTTCTCTCCGATATCCCTGTCTCGACGTGGAAGAAGTCCGGACCTGAACGGTTCGGCTTCAACTCTCGTTTACCGGACCGTAAAGCCCGGCGGCGATGCTGGATCAATGGTAGCGAGCATTTGGCAGATACCGGTCGGGGGCCTGCGCGTCCTCGCCGATGGACCGCGGACGGGCGAAGGTACACACGCCTTGTCGGGTTTTCCCGCGGAAGTCGGGGCCCTTGCGGGCGCTCGCGTCCTGCAGATCATTCCCGAACTCGACGCCGGGGGCGCCGAGCGCACGACCGTCGATGTCGCGGGCGGCCTCGCGGCCGTGGGCGCTCGCGCGCTGGTGGCGACCGAGGGTGGACGGCTCGTCGGGGAATTACAGGCCAAGGGCGGCCACTGGCTTCGCTTCCCGGCCGCCGCGAAGAATCCGGCGCTGATGGCCGTGAACGTCCTGCGGCTTATGGCCCTCTGCCGCCGCGAGCAGGTGCAGATCATCCATGCCCGCTCCCGTGCGCCCGCTTGGGTCGCCCTCGGAGCGGCGCGCCGGCTCGGCCTGCCGTTCGTCACCACCTATCACGGCAGCTATTCCGGCCGGACCAACGTCAAGGTTCTGTACAATTCGGTGATGGCCCGCGGCGACGTGGTCATCGCCAACTCGCACTACACCGCAGACCTGATCCACCGGCTGCATGCCGAGCAGGCTGGCGACCGCGTGCGGGTCATCCACCGCGGCACGGATCTCGGCGTGTTCAACCCGGTCGCCGTCGGCGCCGTACGGGTCGAGGCGCTGCGCCGGAGCTGGAACGTCGCGCCGCACGAGCGCGTGATCCTGCTGGCCGCCCGCCTCACGGCCTGGAAGGGCCATCGGGTGCTGATCGAGGCGGCCGCGCAGATGCGCGACCGCGGCGTTCCCGATCTGGCCGTGGTCCTGGCGGGAGACCCTCAAGGACGCGCCTCCTACGAGCGCGAACTCGATGCGCTGATCGCCGCCCGCGGGCTCGAGGGTATCGTCCGGCGGGTCGGTCACTGCACCGACATGCCGGCCGCCTTCCGGGCCGCCTCGGTGGTGGCGGTGCCGTCCGTTGAGCCGGAGGCCTTCGGCCGTTCGGCCGTGGAGGCGCAGGCGCTCGGTACACCGGTGGTGGTGTCCGATCTCGGGGCCGTACCGGAAACCGTACTGGCGCCGCCGGAGACGCCAGCGGGCCAGCGCACCGGATGGCGCGTCCCGGCCGGCGACGCGGCCGCGCTCGCCGCATCCCTGACCGAGGCCCTTTCTCTCGGCGCCAGCGCCCGCGACGCCCTCGGACGGCGGAGCCGTGCGCATGTCGCGGCGCATTTCTCCCTCGAGCGCATGGTCGGCGACACGTTGGCGGTCTATGCGGGGCTGCTCGGCCGCTTGCCCTGAGCGGCCGGCTGACCCGGAAAGCGGACCGAGACGCCGCGGCCGATTATTTTCGGCACCGCGGCTTCAGGCGGTTGACTCTGGTCGCGGTTCCACCAACGTTGTACGTCCGGAAGAGACCGGGGCGGCAGGCGGCCAGGAGATCCTTCTGGGAACCGCCGTTTCGCCGTTGCAGCAGGAGACCTAAGCCATTCGTAGACCGATGAGAGCCATGCCGGCCCCGCAGAAGGACGGGCCGCGCGCCAACCGCGACATTCGCGGTGTGCGGGAAGTGCAGCTGATCGACGATACCGGGCAGAACCGCGGCGTCGTCCCCTTCTTCGACGCCCTCAATCTGGCTGAGGAAGCCGGTCTCGATCTCGTGGAGATCGCGCCGAACTCCGTGCCGCCCGTCTGCAAGCTGCTCGATTACGGGCGCT
>NZ_BACT01000777.1:0-6798 GCF_000333255.1 Methylobacterium sp. B1
GCGCCAGGAGTATCTCGGGGCCGTGTTCGCGACGCTGGCCGAGCCGGTGCGGCGCAACGGCGGATCCGTGGACGACTATGTCGGCGATCTCGCCATGGTGACCTGGCCGATGGCCCGCGGCCTCAAGGACGCGCGCTGCATCACCTGCCTGTTCGACGTGCTCGACCGGATCGAGGCGGATGCCGCGGCCTGGACCACCCGATTCGGGACGGTGCCGCGGCTGCGGGCGGCGCTGCATGGCGGCTCGGTGGTCACGGCCGAAGTCGGAGTCGACCGCCACAAGATCGCGTATTTCGGCGACGCCGTGAACGTCACGTCGCGGATCGAGGCCCTGTGCCGCCCGCTCGGGGTCGGCATCCTGATCTCGCAGGATCTCCTCGGCCGTCTTCCGCGCCTGCCAGCCGGCGTCCGGGCGCGCTCTCTCGGCGCCCATGCCCTCCGCGGCCGTGGCGCGCCGTTGTCCGTGGCGACGCTGGAGCGTGGTCCTGTCGAGAGTGCCGCCGTGGCGGATCTGGCGCCGCGCCGCGCTGCGGTCGCCCGCTGATGGCCCGTGAGAGCGCCGCCCGCGCCAACACCCTGATCGCCGTCAAGATGGCGCTCCGTTTTGGCCTGCCGCTGATCGGGGTCGTGGTCTTCGGCCGCGCCATCGTGCTGTCGGTGGGCGGCGATATCGAGCGCTGGCAGTTCGGCCTGGGTGTGCTTCTAATTTTGGCGGGCTTCATCTCGAAGGTCGTGCCCCGGTCATGAGCGCTGCCACGAGCGACCCGACGCGTGCCACCCCGACCGGCCCGGCGATCTATCTCGACGCCGATGCATGCCCGGTGAAGGACGAGACCTATCGGGTGGCCGCACGCTACGGCCTCACCGTCCACGTCGTCGCCAACAGCGTGCTGAACCTCCCGCGCGAGCCCTGGATCGAGCGCGTGGTGGTCGGTTCGGAACTCGACGCCGCCGATGACTGGATCGCCGCGCGGGCGGGGCCCGGGAGCATCGTGCTCACCGCCGACGTTCCGCTGGCTGCGCGCTGCGTGAAAGCCGGCGCCACGGTTCTGGCCTTCACCGGTAAGCCGTTCAGCGAGTCCGGGATCGGCCTCGCGCTCGCCACACGCGACCTGATGCAATCGTTGCGCGAAGCCGGAACCATCACGGGCGGGCCGAAGCCGTTCTCGCGCGCAGACCGATCGGCCTTTCTGTCCGCCCTTGACCGGGCGGTGAACCGGATCCTGCGTGACCGGCCGAAGCCGGGCTGAGACCCGGCCGCCCTCCGATCAAATGGACGATTCAGGCGTCGTCCGCCGGTACGAGGCTTCTGAGCGCCTCGTTAATGCGGTCCTGCCAGCCCGGCCCGTCCTTCTGGAAATGCGCGAGCACGGCGCTGTCGAGACGCAAGCTCACCACCTCCCGCGAGCCGGGGATCGTCGTCGGCCGTGCGGCCGGTTGCGGCGGTGGGGCAGCCGGCTTCGGGGTCGTGGCGGCCCGGAAAGCCGCCTCGGCGGTCGCGCGCGGATCGGTGAACGCGGCGGTTGCGGTCCTCGGCCATCGACCCCTAATCCTTCGCGGTCGTCTTCTTCGGTGCCGCCTTCTTCACGGCCTTCTTCGCGGTGCCTTTGGCGGCCGCCTTGGCTTCCTTCTCGGCCGCCTTGGCCTGCGCGTCTGCGGCCTCCTTGGCGAGGCGCAGCGAGCGCAGCCGAAGCGTCCGCTCGTCCACAGCCTTGATGGCCGCGTGATGCTCCGCCATCGCCTGGGCGCCTTCGCGCGCCATGCGCTCCGCACGTTCCGCACGCTCGGCGCGATTCTCGGCGCGCGTCTTCGCTTCCGCTTCCGCGTCGCGGACGGCATTCACCTCGTCGAGGTCAAACTCAGTCTCGTCGCTCATCCTGTCCCTTTCACCCCGGCTCGACGGATCCGACCCGACGCATCCTGCGCGAGACGGTGTCTGAGCGGGTCCGGCCTGTTCGACGGGCGGAGGGCAAGGCCGGATCATTCGCCCTCCCGCACCGCCGTCAGGCGCGCAAGGAGAGCAGCTTCGCGAAGGCTTTAGCATGCCCGCGACGCCGATGGCGAATCCGGATCGACGGTCGGGACTGACCGCGCACACCCTTCGTGCGGGTCCACCTGTCCATGCGGCCCGGGTCCGCGTTCTGACGAGAGATGTCGACCCCGATCGTCGTTTGATCAGCGCACGCCGAACCGAAGCGGGATGGAGACCGTCAGGTTCGACAGCGTGACACCGGGCGGCGCCGCCGGCATGCTGCCGCGCACCGCCGCGAGGGCGGCGCTGTCGATCTGGCCGATCCCGCTTGAGCGGGCCAGGCCCGCGCCCGTCACCTGGCCCGAGCGCATCACGGTGAAGCGCACCACCGCGGTCCCGCCCCCGGTTCCGACGGCCGCGTTCACGTTCATCCGGCTGTGGATCGCTGCGCTGATCGCGCCCTGCCATTGCCGCATGGCGCTCGGATCGTTGCCTGCGGCGGCCCGGCCGACTGCATTCTGACGCGAGGCCGAGGCCGAACTCCGCTCGGCGCCCGCCCGGGCCTTGGCCTCACGCGCCTTCGCCTCGCGCGCGGCCTTGGCTTTCGCCTCGCGGATCTCCTCCAGGCGCTCCTGACGCGCCTCTTCGCGCTTCTGCTCGCGGAGCTTCTCCTCGCGGATCTTCCGCAGCTTGGCCTCCCGTTCCGCCTTGAGCTTGGCGGGGTCGGGTGTGGGCTTCGGCGGTTCCTCGGTCTTGGCGACCTCGGTGGGCGGCGCCGCCAGCGGCTCGGCCGCCTCCGACGTGGAGGTGATCACTTGGTTCTGCGCCTCGACCGGCTGCGCCTCCGCCGGCGCTTCGACCGGCTGGGTGTCCTCCGGCTTGACCTCGGTCATCTCGGTCGGCGGCGGGGGCTGGACGGCCTCGTCGGGCGGCGCGTCCACCGGCTTCGTCTCCGGCGGGGCCTCCTGGCTCATCTGCTGCTCCGCCGGAGCTTCGGTGGTCGCATCCGTCATGAGCGGCGCGAGGTCGACGGTGATCTGCTGCTCGCCGGGCGGCGCGGGCGGGGCCAGCCGCAGGAACATCATCGCGGCCAACGCAAGCGCATGCAGCCCGAGGGCGACCAGGAAGGCGGCGACCAGCCCGGACGGGCGGCGCTCGCCGGCCCCGACCGGCAGATCCGTCGACGTGAAGGTGCTCATCGGTTCAGCGCGCGGTCCCTGCGGAGGCGGCCGGAGCGGCGGCCGCTGCCGGAGCGGCGCCGCCGGGCGACTGCGCGATCAGCGACACCTTGGTGAAGCCGGCCTGGCCGACGAGGCCCATCACCTCCATCACCTTGCCGTAGGGCACGTCACGGTCGCCGCGCACGAGGATGACCTGATCCTTGTCGGCAGCCGCCATCTCGCGCAGGCGCGGCACGATGCTGTCCATCGTGAACACCTCCTTGGCGATGGACGGGTTGCCGTCCTTGTCGACCGTCACCTCCGCGGGCTTCTTCGACTGCGCGACTTTGGGGGCCGCCGTCTTCGGCAGCTGGACCGGCACGCCGGTGGTCATCAGCGGTGCGGCGACCATGAAGATGATCAGGAGCACGAGCATCACGTCGACCATCGGCGTGACGTTGATGTCTGACATCGGCATGTCGTCGAGGTCGTCGTCGTCGTTCGCGCGAAGGGATCCCATCGCCATGGGGCGTCTCCGGTACCGTTACGTTCGGTTCTGTGCGGGCGGGCGCGGCGGCTCTATTCGGCAGCCGCCCGATGGGCGCCGGCGCGGTCGCGCGCGAGACGGTTGCCCAGAACCGAGATGTAGGACGAGAAGGTGCTCTGGATGCCGCTCACGTCGCTCGACAGCTTGTTGTAGGCCATCACCGCCGGGATCGCGACGACGAGACCGATCGCCGTGGCGAACAGCGCCTCCGCGATGCCCGGGGCCACCACGGCCAGCGACGTGTCCTGGCTCCGGGCGATCGACGAGAACGAGTTCATGATGCCCCAGACGGTGCCGAACAGCCCGACGAACGGGGCCGTCGAGCCCGAAGTCGCCAGCAGCGACAGGCCGGTGCGCAGGCGCTTCACCTCGAGGGTGAGGGCGCCCTTCATCGCCCGCTCGATCCGGTCGCGGCGCTCGGCCCGGGTCTCGGAGGAATCCTGATCGCGCCACGCGTCGATGGCCGCCTTCACCACGTGGCCGGCGATGCCGCGATGCTCGCCGTCGAGGCTGCCGCCGGAGCGGACCAGCGTGGCGAAGGCCTTGGCCTGACGCCGGGCGGCGGCCAGCCGGATGATCTTCTCGAACACCACCGTCCAGCAGGCGATCGAGGCGATCACCAGCAGGATCATCACGCCCTTCACGATCGGGTCGGCCTGCAGGAACAGACCGAGGAAGGAGAAGTCGTGGGCCGCCTCGATCGGCGCTTGTGTCGGGTCCATCGCGGGCTCCTGGCGTCTTGGTCTCACGCGGCCTTGCGCCGCCGTCATCTCGGGGTGCGGCGAAAGCCGCAGGCCGCCCGGCGACCCTCGCCGCCGGGCGGTTTGGTCTGATCGACCGTCAAACCATCCGCATCAGCGGTCGAACGGGAGGCCGGCCTTGCTGTCGGTCTCGGTCCGCTCGAGGCAGGCCTCGCGCGCGGAATCACCGCCGTCGCAGGCCAGGACGTCGTTCAACAGGACGCGCCCGACCTTGTTGCAGGCGATGCCGGGGAAGTCGAAGATCTTGACGGTGGTCTTCTTCGGCGGCAGCGGACCGAGCTCCACCGCGACACGCTTCTGCGCGACGCCCTCCGGGTCGAAGGCGAAGAGATCCACCTTGTAGGATTTCAGGCCGGGCCCCTTGTTGTCGATCACCATGGTGATCCGGCAGGCCTCGCCCGCAGTCTCGACCTTGTTGAGCTGCAGCTTGATCGGCGCGGACTTCTCCGCGGCATCCTGCGCCAGGGCCGATACCACGAGGAGCGCCGAGAGCGCGAAGCAGGCCGCCGTGTCGAGGGCGATACGCCCGATCCGCCGACGGTACAGGGGGGCGCGCAGGGCAATCACCGTGACCAAGTCCTTTTCAAGTGTCTGCCGGCCGGCGTTTCGCGCCGCGCCGGCCGGGCGGGTTGGGGGCCGGATCAGTGAAGCACCGCGCCGGCGGGGCAGGAGGCCGGGGCGAGGCGTTGGGCCGCCGCATCCAGCGGCCCGACGGCCGCGCGGACCGCCGCCACGAGGCGGGGCGCCGCCTCCCGTCCGGTGATCTCGGCGGCGGCCGCCTCCAGATCCGTCCAGAGGCGCTGACGCCCCCGGTTGATCAGCGTCACCAGGGCGCATTCGTGACCGGTCACGCGGCAGCAACTCGCCGGCATGAACGACCAGTCGCCGTCGCGCTCCGCCCGGAGTGCCCGGATGATCGCGACCACACAGGCGACGAAGCGGCAGCCTTCGGTCGGCCCGAGCAGCTGCTCGGCGCCGTCGAAGGCCGCGTTCCAGCAGGCGACGTCGCTGGTCATGTAGCCGGCGGCCACGAAACGGGCCACCGACAGGGCCAGGATATCAGCCTCATCGCCGCAGATATCGGCGACGCGCCGCATCGCCGCATGATCAGTCCGGGTCAGGGGCGCGCTCATGGACTGCGGTGCCTCGCGTCGCAGGACAACTTGCATAGACCGACCGTCATGGTCGGATCATCTTCTTTCGCGGCAGTATCCAGGCCGGCCGCCCGGATCAAGGCCCAGCGAGAAAATCAGAGCAGTTCCAAACTGTTAGAGGAAAGCGTGGCCGTTCACGTCTTTGCCTATGCGTCCCGGTAATTTTTGCCTAATTATCCTGGATTGGATCGGACCTCGCCGTCCGGACGAAACCCGCGGCCTCCCTTGATGGCCCGGACGGCCTTGGCCATATCTCGTTGTTGCCGGCGACGTCTCGTCCGGCGGAGCGCTACTTCGGTGGGCTCCCTGTCGACGAGGTGCTCAGGCATCCCGGGATTGCGGCGGATCCCGGGGTCGGAGGCCTCGCTTTCTGGATGATGGCCGCGATGACCCGATCTTCGCCCTTCGGGCACCCGTTCCTGCTCGGCTTCGACGAGATCGAACAGGCTCTCGACCGCGTCTCAAAGGCCGCCAATGACGGCTATCCACCCTACAACATCGAGCGGCTGCCCCGCACTGAGAGCGAGCCCGAGCGCCTGCGCATCACGCTGGCGGTCGCCGGCTTCACCCGCGACCAGTTGGACGTCATGCTGGAGGAGAGCCAGCTCGTCGTGCGCGGTCGCCAGGTCGACGAGCGCGAGAGGCACTTTCTTCACCGCGGCATTGCGGCGCGCCAGTTCCAGCGGGCCTTCCTCCTCGCCGACGGCATGGAGGTCCTCGGGGCCGACCTCGCCAACGGCCTGCTGTCGATCGATCTGGTCCGTCCGGAACCGGACCGCATCGTGCGCAAGATCGATATCGGCGCCCGCGGCTGAGACCGATTGATTGGACGGCGCGGATCCCCACATCAGTAAGGAGCCGCCGAAGCCTTCAGGATCGGCGGCGGACGCTCTGCCACCCCAGGAGGGCTTTGATGACCAATCTGAACCCGTCTCCGTTGACCCCGGCCGATCTCGACCCGGCCGATTTTGCGCCCGCCGATCTCGCGGCCTTGGGCGAGGGTCACATCGCCTATGTCCGGCCCATCCGGTCCGACGAGGTCCGCCGTTTCTTCCCACAGGCGCCCGAGCTGTTGCCAGGCCTCGATCTGTTTGCCCTGCTCTCGGCGAGTGGCGCACCGATCATGCTCGCCGATTCGCGGGACGTCGTCCTGGCAGAAGGCGGTCGCGCAGGACCTGCAGCCGGTCAGCCTCCACTGCCGTCC
>NZ_BACT01000776.1:0-952 GCF_000333255.1 Methylobacterium sp. B1
GATCTCGGCCGCCTCAGCCGCTATGCCTGGCCCGGCAACGTCCGCGAGATAGAGAACGTGATCGAGCGGGCGGTGATCCTTTCCGCGGGGGCCGGCTCTGCCTCGATCCGCCCGACGGCGAGGCGACTGGGCCCACGGACCCGGCCGCACCGGCCGCGGCGCCCGGCGGGCGGCCGGCCACGGAGGCCGAGCGCCGGGCCCGGGATCGCGCCGAGATCGTCGCCGCCCTGTCCCTGGCGGGCGGCCGGGTCTCCGGGCCGGGCGGCGCGGCCGAGCTGCTCGGCCTGCGCCCGACGACGCTCGCCTCGCGGATCAAGGCCCACGGGATCCCGCGCGGCTGATCCGGCAGGTCCTTGATCCGATCTTAAGATCGCTGTGCCAGGGGTCGCTCCGGCCTTCCCCGTCGACGTCGCAGCGCCCCGGCCGATGCAGGATCTCTCCGAGCCCGTCACCCTCCCGGCCGGCGCCGTCCTGTTCGAGGAGGGGGCGATCGGGCACTGTGCCTACCTGATCCTGAGCGGGCGCATCGCGATCTTCCGGCGGCGCGACGGCGGCGAGTCGGTGCTCGGCCGGCGGGGGGCCGGCGAGCTCTTCGGCGAGATGGCCATCCTCGACGCCCTCCCGCGCTCCGCCGGCGTCCGCGCCGAGGAGGACTGCGTGCTCGTGCCCGTGGGGGCGGCGCAGATCCGCCAGCGGCTCGCCGGCGCCGATCCGATCCTGCGCCTCTGCCTCGAGGGGCTCATCGCCCGGTTCCGGGAGACCCTGCCGCGCCTCGGACCGGCGGTGGCGGGGAGCCGGCCGGCGGCGCTGTCGCCGGCCGCCCGAGCCGATTTCGACGCGACGGTCGCCGCCCTCGCGCAGGAGCGCGCCTTGCGGCGGGCCCTGGCCCAGGACGAGTTCGCGCTGTTCCTGCAGCCGATCGTGCGGCTCGCCACCGGGCGGCTCGCCGGCT
>NZ_BACT01000775.1:0-5765 GCF_000333255.1 Methylobacterium sp. B1
ACCCCCGCCCTCGATCGAGACCCTGAACCCTCGCGCCGATCCAAGGTTGTGGCCGGCCAAGCCCGTGCTGATGCGCGACTCGCCCTATGTCCCGCGACGGCGGCCCGCCGCAGGTCAACGTGGTCAAGCGCCGACGGCCAGCAGGCCGTGCTGATGCAGATCATCAAGAACGGCAACGCCTCGACGCTGAACGTCGTCAACAACGTCAAGGCGGCGATGCCGACGATCCGCGCCGCCGCCCCCGACGGCCTGTCGATCAAGCCGCTGTTCGACCAGTCGGTCTTCGTGTCGAACGCCATCGAGGGCGTGCTGCACGAGGCGCTGACCGCCGCGGCCCTGACGGGGCTGGCGATCCTGCTGTTCCTCGGCTCCTGGCGCTCGACCATCATCGTGCTGATCTCGATCCCGCTCTGCGTGATGACCTCGCTCGCGGTGCTGGCGGCGCTCGGCGAGACCATCAACGTGATGACGCTGGGCGGCCTCGCCCTGGCGGTGGGCATCCTGGTGGACGACGCCACGGTGGCGATCGAGAACACCTACCGGCTGTTCGAAGAGGGCGAGGAGTTCCGCGAGAGCGTGGTCCACGGCGCCGCCGGCATCGCCAAGCCGGCGCTGATCTCGACGCTCGCGATCTGCGCGGCCTTCACGGCGGTGTTCGCGCTGACCGACACGCCGAAATACCTGTTCACCCCGCAGGCGCTCGCGGTCGTGTTCGCGATGCTGACCTCCTACCTGCTCTCGCGCACCCTGGTGCCGCTGCTGATCGACGTGATCGTGGCGCCGGAATACCGGCAGAAGCACGCCAAGGACCGGGCGGAGCACGAGGCCCCCCGCCGGGGCCGGATCGCCCGGGCCGCCGGTCTCGTCGGCGCCCCCGTGATGCGGCTCGCCGGCTGGATCCATGGCCACTTCGAGCGCGGCTTCGCGCGGTTCCACCGGGGCTATGTCGGCCTGCTCCACGCGGTGCTGCGCCACCGGATCGTCACCGTCGGCGTCGTCGGCGGCGTGCTCGGGCTGACCGGCGTGCTGTTCGCCTTCGTGGGCCAGGATTACTTCCCGCAGATCGAGGCGAGCCAGATGACCCTGCATCTGCGCACCCGCACCGGCATGCGCATCGAGACCGCCCGGCAGGTCTTCGCCGAGGTCGAGGGTACCGTCCGCGAGGTGATCCCGGCGGATGAGATCGATCAGATCCTGCAGAATCTCGGCCTGCCGTCGAACAACTACAACTTCGCGTTCTCGGACGGCTCGTTCGTCTCCTACAATGACGGGCAGATGCTCATCAGCCTGAAGGAGGGGCACGGCCCGGTGGCCGGCTACATGAAGCGCCTGCGCGACGTGCTGATGAAGCGCTTCCCCGACGTGACCGTCTATTTCCAGCCCGCCGACATGATCACCCAGATCCTGAATTTCGGCGTCCTCACGCCGATCGACGTGCAGGTCTCAGGCCGGCACAAGGAGAAGGATCTGGAGGTCGCCCAGCGCATCGTCCAGCGGCTGAAGCACACGAAGGGCCTCGTCGACGTCCACCTGCAACAGATCGTCAACGCGCCGCAATTCTACGTCGACGTCGACCGGCGCCTCGCCTCCGAACTCGGCCTCACCGAGCAGCAGGTGGCGCAGAACATGAACATCTCGCTGTCGGGCAGCTACCAGGTCACGCCGAACTTCTGGCCCGACCCGAAGACCGGCATCCCCTACCAGCTCTGGGTGCAGACGCCCGAATACCGCAACAGCTCACTCACCGACCTGCGCAACACGCCGATATTCGTGCGGGCGGCCGCCACCTCCGGCTCGGGCCCCGGCGTGCTCACCCTGCTCTCGAGCCTCGCCGACATCCGTCGGACGCCGACGCAGACCATGATCAGCCACGTCAACATCCAGCCGACCTTCGACATCTTCGCCTCGGTGCAGGACCGGGACCTCGGCACGGTGGCCCGCGCGATCGACGCCATCGTCCAGGACGAGCAGAAAAACCTGGAGGCGCCGGACAAGATCGTGGTGCGCGGCCAGATCGAGAACATGCGCTCGGCCTTCTTCCGCCTGGAGATCGGCCTCGGCATCGCGCTGATCGCCGTCTACCTCTTGATGGCGGTGAACTATCAGAGCTGGGGCGACCCGTTCGTGGTGATCGCGGCCCTGCCGATGGCGTTCTGCGGCATCACCTTCGCGCTGTTCGTCACCGGCACGACCTTCTCGATCCCGTCGATCTTCGGGGCGATCATGTCGGTGGGCATCGCCTCGGCGAACTCGATCCTGCTCGTCACCTTCGCCAAGGAGCACCGGGAGGCGACGGGCTGCAGCGCCCTGGAGGCGGCGATCACCGCGGGCGAGACCCGGCTCCGGCCGGTGCTGATGACCGCCTCGGCGATGTTTTTGGGATTGATCCCGATGGCGCTGGGCACCGGCGAGGGCGGCGAGCAGAACGCGGCGCTGGCCCGCGCCGTCATGGGCGGCATCGCCTTCGCGACGCCCGCGACCCTGCTGCTGGTGCCGTTCCTCTACGTGCTGATGCGCGGCGGTCCGGCCCGGCCGGTGCAGGATTACCTGGAGCCGGAGGGGCGACCGGCGGCGGCCTGAGCGCCGGACGCGCGGCTCTCGCCTCCCCCGCGTGGGGAGGCGTCGGAGGTGGGGGGCAGGCGGCGCCGGGACGCTCGATCCTGCACCTTCCCGAGCCCCGCCCCATAAGGAGGAGGGGAAACGGCTCACCTCTCCTTGAACCCGCATTCCAGCGTGTCGTCGGCGTTGCCGTGATACGTCTACGGCAGGAACAGCCTCGGCCCGGCGTGGTGGCGTCGTGCGGTGCCTATCCGATCAGTAGCGCCGCTCCATCCGTCGCTCGTGCCGATCCATCCTCCGGTCCTGCCGGTTGACCTGCCGGTCCATGCGTCGCTCGTGTCGATCCATCCTGCGATCGTGCCGACGCTCCATGCCGAGGGTCTGCGCCTTGAGGATCAACCCGTCTGCGACGCCGGCCGCCTCGACCGCAGGCCGAGAGGTGCCGAAGGGCGCTGCCATTGCGCCGCTTCCCAGGCCGAGCGCGAGGGCTGCGGCGACGGAAAACCCCGCCAACTTCAGATGCGACATCGCCCTCTCCCTCGCTTGGTCGTTGCCGTCAGAACCGACCCTCGCAGTCTTGCGGATTTTTCGTGCCTTGCTTGATCGACAGAGACAATCCGAACGGAATGCGGCGCACGCCAGGGCGCGACAGCGCAGCCGGGATCGTCGCGGATCGGAGGCGTCCTGCGGATTGACGGGATCGATCAGGTTCAGGCCCTGACGGACGCCGCGCGCGCCCTGCGCCCTCCAGGGCGACGAGATCCACGCCATCGCTTGCCGGAGCCGCGCTCCGCCCCCTTGCGGGGGGATTGGAGGTGGGGGCGCAGGATGAGGCGGTGCGGTGCCTTCTGCACCGCCCCACCCGTGACCCCTCCCGGCAGGGGGAGGGGATGCGCGCTGCCCTGTCGGAACGGGGTGTCAGACCGAGCGGTGTGGATCCGGTGGTCCGCAGGGGGAGAGGAGCGGCGGGCGTCGGTTCGGAACCGCCACGCCCGGACACCGCTGCGCCGTGCGGACCGCACGAATGTCCTCAGCCCTCCTTGAAGCCGTATTCCGGCGTGTCGTCGTCGTTGCCGTAATACTTGTACGGCAGGAACTTGCCCGACATGGTGAGCTTCACCCGGTCGCCCTTGTTGTTGGCCTCGCGGGCCATGTCCATGTTGAAGTCGATCGCCGACATGATGCCGTCGCCGAACTCCTCCTGGATCAGCTCCTTGAAGGTCGTGCCGTAGACCATCACCAGCTCGTAGAACCGGTAGATCAGCGGGTCGGTGGGTGGCAGCGACGGGATCGAGCCGCGGTAGGGCGGCTCGTTGAGCATCCGCTCCTCCGCCTCGGTGAGGCCGAAGAGTTCGGCCGCCCGCTTGGCCTGGGCCTTCGGCAGCTTCATCTGGCCGAGGCACGCGGCGGTGATCAGGAACGGCGACAGGCCGCCGATCGCCTCGTGAATGTGCTTCCAGGTCCAGCCCTTCTCGCGCTTGATGTCGAGAAGCTTCTCGGTGAGGTCCTCGCGCTTCATGGTCGGCTCCTGGGTTTCAATCTGCGATGGGTTCGGTGAGGCCGCGTCGTCCGCGGCCCCACCCACCCCGATGCGGGGTGCGCGTCCGGATCGCGACCGGTGAGGGGATACGGTCGCGACCGGACGCGGACATCCGCCGATCATCGGCCTGGCCGCTATCGGGAGCGGCGCCGGACGACGGGCGGACCCCCTTCGCTGCGCAAGCGGTATGCCAGCCGCGGAAATTCCGGAATCGCCAGCGCCGGCAGGAGGTTGGCCGGGCAGTGCGAGAATCACGACATCTCGTTGGAAACGAGATATCGTCAGACCATGACGACATATCGTGACACCGGCGAGATGGGCGCGTTCGGAGCAGTCTTCGAGGCGAGCCCGGATCCCATGCTGGTGCTCCTGCCCGAGGAGGACCGGATCGCCGACGCCAACGCGGCGGCGGCGCGTCTCCTCGGTCACGGGCGTCCGGCGCTGCGGCGGGCCCGGGCCAGCGCGCTGTTTCCGGGCCAGCTCGCGGCCCTCACGGCGTTCACCCAGGCCGTCCTGGCGAAAGGGCATTGGTGGACGCGGACCCTGGCGCCCCGCGACGCGGCGGGCCGCGACCTGCGGGTCGAGACCGTGGCCTTCCCGCTTCCGGGCGAACAGATGCGCCTCGTCGTGGCGCTCGCGGATCCGGACGCCCTCCACCGCCGTCAGGTCGACGGCGAGGCCGAGGCCCATATGCGCGCGGGCCTCTCCGAGTGGCAGCGGATGGAGCGGATCTTCCGCGACATCGAGCGGGGCAACCAGCTGATCCTGCGCGCGGCCGGGGAGGGGATCTACGGCGTCAACGCGGAGGGCGTGACCACCTTCGTCAATCCGGCTGCCGCGCGCATGCTCGGCTGCGAGGCCGCCGACCTCGTCGGCCGGGACATGCATGCCGCCGTGCACCACACCCGCGCCGACGGCAGCCACTACCCCCATCGCGACTGCCCGATCTACGCGGCGTTCCGCGACGGGATCGTGCATCAGGTCGATCACGAGGTCTTCTGGCGCGCCGACGGGACGTCCTTCCCGGTCGAGTACACCTCGACGCCGATCCGCGACCGGGGGCGCCTGCTCGGCGCCGTCATCGTGTTCCGCGACATCAGCCAGCGCCGGGAGGCCGAGGCCCGGCTGACGAGCGCGCTCGCCGAGGTCGACTCCCTTCGGGAGCGCCTCGAGCTGGAGAACGCCTATCTCAAGGAGGAAATCCGGGCCGAGCGCCAGCACCAGGGCATCATCGGCCGCTCCCCCGCCATCGCGGCCACGCTGCGCCAAGTCGACCTCGTGGCCGGAACCGACGCCACGGTGCTGATCACCGGCGAATCCGGCACCGGCAAGGAACTCATCGCCCGGGCGATCCACGAGGCGAGCCGCCGCAGCGCCCGCCCGATGATCCGGGTGAACTGCGCGGCGATCCCCCGCGAGCTCTTCGAGAGCGAGTTCTTCGGCCATGTCAGGGGTAGCTTCACCGGGGCGCTGCGCGACCGGATCGGGCGCTTCGAACTCGCCGATGGCGGCACGCTGTTCCTCGACGAGGTCGGCGAGATCCCCCTCGACCTCCAGGGCAAGCTGCTCCGCGTCCTGCAGGAGCGCTCCTTCGAGCGGGTCGGCGAGGCCCGCACCCGCGCGGTGGACGTGCGCGTGGTCGCGGCCACCAATCGGGACCGCGCGC
>NZ_BACT01000774.1:0-4079 GCF_000333255.1 Methylobacterium sp. B1
GCCACCACATGACGAAGCGGACGATCGAGTCGCCCGATCTGGAAGACGCCCCGTGCACCGTCGACGAGTTTTTGGAGAGCGCTGGCTTCAGCGACAGAACTTCGGCTGCTCGGAGTGCGAGAACAACATCGCCACGCTGGTCAGCCTTCGACAGGAGCCCGTCGAGTGAGGCCGCGCTAGGTCCGACGCGTCTTTTCGCCAAATGGCAAAAAGCGCTTGACGTTGATTTTGCCATTTGGCTAAATTGCTCCATCGCCACTGCCGCGATGGAGCGCCGCCATGCTCAACGCCCTCGACATCTAGGGACGGCCGGTCGCTCGGCGAGCTGATCCGGGCCGAGCTCGGGACGATTCCCGGCATCATCGCGCTGTTCGGCACCTTCCTGATCATGGTGATCCTGCTGGCCGTGCTGGCCCTCATCGTGGTCAAGGCGCTCGCCGAGAGCCCCTGGGGCACCTTCACGGTGATGTCGACGATCCCGATCGCCATGCTGATGGGCGTCTATTCCCGCTATATCCGGCCCGGCAAGATCGGCGAGGTCTCGATCCTGGGCTTCGTCCTGCTGATGCTGGCGATCGTGGCCGGCGGCTCGGTGGCGGCGAGCCCGGTCTGGGGACCGGCCTTCACCTTCACGGGCCCGCAGCTCTGCTGGATGCTGATCGGCTACGGCTTCGTCGCCTCGATCCTGCCGGTCTGGCTGCTCCTCGCCCCGCGCGACTACCTGTCGACCTTCCTCAAGATCGGCACCATCGTGGGCCTCGCCCTCGGCATCGCCGTCGTGGCGCCGCACATGCAGATGCCGGCGGTCACCAAGTTCGTCGACGGCACCGGTCCGGTCTGGGCGGGCAGCCTGTTCCCGTTCCTGTTCATCACCATCGCGTGCGGCGCGGTCTCGGGCTTCCACGCCCTGATCTCGTCGGGCACCACCCCGAAGCTGATCGCCAGCGAGGCCGATGCCCGCTTCATCGGCTACGGCGGCATGCTGATGGAATCCTTCGTGGCGATCATGGCGCTGGTCTCGGCCTGCGTGATCGACCCCGGCGTCTACTTCACCATGAACTCGCCCGCCGCCCTGCTCGGCACCACGCCCGAGACCGCCGCCGCCGCGGTGACCAAGCTCGGCTTCGCCACCACCCCGGAGGTGATCACCCAGACCGCCGCCGATGTCGGCGAGCACACGATCATCTCCCGCGCCGGCGGCGCCCCGACGCTCGCGGTGGGCATGGCCCACATCATCTCGTCGGCCATCGGCGGCAAGGCGATGATGGCCTTCTGGTACCATTTCGCGATCCTGTTCGAGGCGCTGTTCATCCTCACGGCCGTGGACGCGGGCACCCGCGCCTGCCGGTTCATGGTGCAGGATCTGGTCGCGCTGGCGGTGCCGTCGTTCAAGAACACCACGTCGTGGGGGCCGAGCATCGCGGCCACCGCCATCTCGGTGGGGGCCTGGGGCTACTTCCTCTACCAGGGGGTGACCGACCCGCTCGGCGGCATCAACACCCTGTGGCCGCTCTTCGGCATCTCGAACCAGATGCTGGCCGCGGTGGCGCTGACGCTCTGCACGGTGGTGATCTTCAAGATGAAGCGCGAGCGCTACGCGTTCGTGACCATCATCCCGACCGCGTGGCTGTGCATCTGCACCCTCACGGCCGGCTGGCAGAAGATCTTCTCCGCCGATCCGAAGATCGGCTTCCTGGCGCACGCCCAGCGCTACGCGGCCGCCGCCGCGGAGGGCAAGATCCTGGCCCCGGCCAAGAACGCCGACCAGATGAGCCAGATCATCCTCAACGACCGGATCGACGCGGTGCTGGCGGCCCTGTTCATCGGCCTCGTCGTCGCCATCGCGGGCTTCGGCATCGCCGCCTGCCTGAAGGCGTGGCGCGCGGATCGCTGGACTGCCCTGGAGACCGAGCCCCACATGGTCCCGGCGGAGTAGGGGGAGGGCCATGCGGCAGCCGTCGAACCTGCGGGATCGCCTCCGGACGCTGTCCAAATGCGTCTGCGACGGCGCCCGGCTGATGGTGGGGCAGGGGGACTACGCGGCCTATGCCGAGCATGTCCGCCGCACCCATCCGGACCAGGCGCCGATGACCGAGGTGGAGTTCTTCCGCAACCGGGAGAACGCCCGCTTCGGCGTCGGCAACACCGCGGGCTTCCGCTGCTGCTGAACGCGGACCCGATGCGGCCCGGCCGGCGTTCTTCAGGCCGGAGGGCCGCCCCGCCCTCGCGAGACGCGGAGCACCGATGACCGACGAGAGCGTGCAGGCCCCGATCGAGCCCCGGGCCGTCAACATCGCCCATGCCTGGGAGCGGGCCTACTGGGCGCGCCGGTTCATGGTTCCGGTGGAGCAGGTCGAGGCCGCCGTGGCGGCGGTCGGCGACGATCCGGCCCGCGTGGCGGCCCATCTCGGGCGGGACTGGCCGGGCCACGAGCCCGCCACCTGAGCGCTCGTCCTCCACGATCCCGGGCTTAAGCTCGGCCGCATCTTGACTCGGCGGCCACAATATCCGCCATCTCAGGCCCGACGGGAGGTCGGCATGAGCATTTTCCAGGACGCCATCCTTCGGTTTGGCCGCACGATCATGTCGTATGCGGGCGACGCGGTCTTCCTGCAGGCTGCGGTTTCGTCCGCCGCCAACGTCATCGTGGCGGATGGGGACGTGGGCGAGGAGGAGATCGAGTCGGCCATCACCGGCATTCGCGCCAACCCGATCCTCGAGAAGTCGTACGACACGCTGCGCGTCGAGCAGGAGCTCTATGAGGCGATCGCCCGAGCCAAGACCCGGGCCGGGCGCATTGAGAACCTGCGCCACGTCGGCGCCATCGCGGAACGGCCGATCGAGCAGCGCCAGGACGTGTTCCTGATCGGCGCCGACGTGGCCGATATCGACGGGATCAGCGCGGTCGAGCACAAGGCGCTCGACGAGATCGCCGCCGCGCTGCAGGTCGACAAGTCCGCGCTGCTGCGGTGATCCAGAGGGCGCAGCGCCCGGCAGGCGCGGGGACGCTGCGCCGAGATGTCTCGCCAACCCGCCCCCTCATCCTGAAGGGCCGGAGCGCCGCGGAGGCCTCGAAGCAGACCGCCAGTCGGCGCCGCGATCCCTGGCGCCCGCCTTCGAGTCCCGCGACGCGGGCACCGCAGGATGACGGCGCAGCGGGATGCGGGGCATGAGAGGGGGGGGCGACCGCAACCCTGCGGCGATGCGGTCCGGCCCTTGCTTGACCGGACGTGATCGCGAAACAATCCGGGTCTAGCCGGTGAGCCGGTACACAGCGCGGAATTGCCGGCCCGCGGCCGGCCGGCGGAGACCGCATGGGCCTCGTCCTCTACGCCCTCAAGTTCCGGATCACGACCTACGTGCTCGCCGTGCTGATGATGCTCGGCGGCGTCGGCGCGATCCTTGTCACGCCCAAGGACGTGCTGCCGGTCGTCGACATCCCGGTCGTCGTGGTGGTCTGGACCTATACCGGCTTGTCGGCGCCGGAGATGGAACAGCGCATCACGACCTACGCCGAATACGGGATCTCCAATAACGTCAACAGCATCCGACGGATGGAGTCGACGACGCTCCAGGGCACGGCGGTTCAGCGGATCTACTTCGACCCGTCCGTCAGCCTGGATCTCGCCATCGCTCAGGTGGTCTCCTCCACCAACTCGATCCGCGCCGTGATGCCCACCGGCACGCAGCCGCCGGTGATCGTGCGCTACTCCGCCTCCTCGGTGCCGGTGATCCAGCTCGCCCTGACCTCGGCCAAGCAGAGCCTCAACGAGGTCTACGACTACGCCCAGTACCGGATCCGCCAGACCCTCGCGCAGGTCCCGGGCTCGACCCTGCCGTCGCCGTTCGGCGGTGCGCCCCGGCAGATCATGGTCGATCTCGACCTCAATGCCCTCCAGGCGCTCGGCCTGACGCCGCTCGACGTCACCAACGCCATGACGGCCCAGAACCTGACGGTGCCGTCCGGCCTCGCCAAGATTGGCGAGCAGCAATACCCGGTCCAGCTCAACGGCACCCCGCCCTCGATCGAGACCCTGAACCTCGCGCCGATCAAGGTTGTGGCCGGCCAGCCCGTGCTG